>JAYRSE010000027.1:0-40142 GCA_041920275.1 Minisyncoccota bacterium
CGAGATCGAAGCGTACATAGAGAAGAACAAACACCTCCCCTGGCTCACCCCCCGTGGCAGCGGTGCCATGGGTATCACGGAGCGCTTGAACGAGGTCTTGGAAGCGCTCGAAAACCTCTACCTCATCGCCTTCGACTTCGCAAAACGGCTGGTCGCGGTCGAAGAAGACATCGAGGAGGTAAAAGTCGAAACCGACGACCGCATCACCACCCTTGAGGAACAGAACACCAAACAAGCCGCCGAAAACGCGAGGCAAGCCGCCGAGATCAAAGAACTCAAAGCCCAGAACTTGGAACTCTCTAAAAAATTCGACACCCTCCTCAACACCCCCTCCGGCACAAAGTAACCCCGCGACCCCGCCCCCAAACACCCCGCCGTCATACAGAACTCGGGAGGTCTCAACCATACAGGATCCGAGAGGTCACCACCATTCCCGACCGTACAGAATTCGGGAGGTGAAGCATACGGAATCGGTGCGCGATTCTACATGAGGATATGTTGAAAAGCTGCTCGCACCAAGGGCACTTCACGGTACAATAGTCGTATGATCGCGTTGACATCACGCACCGATCTTTTGACCTGATCGTATGAAAACGGACTCCGTGCAGATAAAGAATTTCATACTCGACTCGGGCTTGGTGTCCCGCGCACAATTTGAGGACGCTGAAAAGAAGGCGCTCGAAAAGAACGTACAGCCGGAGGACATCCTCCTCAATCAAGGGGTGCTCGACGAGGACGACCTGCGGCGCATCAAGGCGTACGTACTCGGTGTTCCCTTTGTGAATCTCACGAAAGAAAAGATCCCCTTCGAGGTATTGTCCCTCATACCTGAGCCGATCGCACGCACACACAACATCGTCGCGTACCGCAAGAACGAACGCGAGCTCGAGATAGCGATGCTCGACGTGAACGACCTGCAGTCGATCGAGTTCATCAAAAAGGCGGTCGGTCTCAAGATATTGCCCCGCCTCACCAATGTGGAGAGCATCAAGCACGCGCTCATGCTCTACCAACGAACCCTGCGCGACGAGTTCGGCGACCTGATCAAGCAAGAGACCGCCTCGATCGACGCGATAGCGACCGAACTTGATGCGGATGTTTCCGAGACCGATCTGCGCAAGATCGCAGAAGACCTTCCGGTCGTTCGCGTCGTAAACGCACTGCTCCGTCACGCGATCATTCAAAACGCATCCGATATCCACATCGAGCCGATGGAGAACGAGGTGCTGGTCCGATACCGCATCGATGGCATCCTGCATGATGCCATGACGCTCCCCAAAAGCGCCGCACCCTCGATCACCGCGCGAATTAAAGTTCTCTCCTCGCTTAAGCTCGACGAGAAGCGTTTGCCGCAAGATGGCCGTTTCAAAATGGCGGTCGACAACGAGAAAGTGTCGTTCCGTGTATCGCTCCTGCCCACCTACTACGGCGAAAAGACGGTCATGCGTCTCCTGCGCGAGAACGGTGGGGGGTACTCGCTCGAATCACTTGGCTTCCATGGAGAGGCGCTCGAACGCCTTCACAAAGCGATGAAACAAACGACCGGCATGATCCTCACCACGGGACCCACGGGAAGCGGTAAGACGACCAGTCTATATACAATACTCGACATCTTGAACACTCCCGACGTCAACATTTCGACCGTCGAGGACCCGATCGAGTACCAAATGGCGCGCATCAATCAAACACAGGTCCGTCCGGAGATCGGCTTCACGTTCGCCATGGGCCTACGTGCATTGGTGCGCCAAGACCCGGACATCATCATGGTCGGAGAGATCCGCGACACCGAGACCGCGAACCTCGCGGTGAATGCCGCACTTACCGGCCACCTGGTGCTCTCCACCCTGCACACGAACAGCGCTGCCGGCTGTGTTCCGCGTCTGTGCGACATGGGCACCGAACCGTTCCTCCTCACGAGCACGATCCGTGTCGTGATAGGGCAACGATTGGTACGTCGACTCGGTCCGACCAATGAAAAGTACCGACTCTCAAAAGCGCAGATCGCAGAACTCAAAGAATTCATCGATATCGATGCGGTACTTAACGCGCTTACAGTCGAGAACGTGCTCAAGCCGGGCACCCCCATCGAGGAGGTCGATTTCTACGCCCCGAAACCGAGCGAAGAGCTACCCGATGGCTACAAGGGCCGACTGGTCATCTGTGAGGTGCTGATGGTGTCCTCCGCCATACAGGAAATGATACTGGCGCGAGCGAGCAGTGAGAAGATCGAAAAGCAAGCACGCAAGGAAGGTATGCTGAGCATGGCGGAGGACGGGCTTTTCAAAGCCGCACAAGGACACACCACCATCGAGGAAGTGTTGCGTGTGGTGCGTGAGTAGTCATGATCACCCGCACGCATTCATTCCACAAGGTACCGACATTCTTCGAAGAATCCCATGCCAAAATTCACTTACAAAGCGCTCCGCAAGGAGGATAACACCACCTTCGAGGCCACGGTGGAGGCGAAGGACCGCTTCGAGGTGTACTCGATCGTACGTAAAGAAGGAGCACAGGTGCTTTCCGTACACGAATCATCCAAAGGCGGCTCGCTCGGCTCGATCGATCTTGGCAAGCTGTTCGGTCGGGTGAACGGCATGGATCGAGTACTCATCACCCGCAACTTGGGTGCAATGCTCCGTGCGGGCCTTACGGTCACCCGGGCGCTCTCGGTCATCGAGCGCCAGACCCGCAAAACGAAGCTCAAAGAAATACTCCACGCAATGAACGCCGACATTGAGAAGGGTGCGCAGCTTTCCGATGCGATGAAAAAGCACCCCAAGGCGTTTCCAAGCATTGTGACCGCGATGGTGCGGGCGGGAGAAGAATCGGGTACGCTCTCGGACACCTTGCGCACCATCTCGGAGCAGCTCGAGCAAAGCGTGGAACTGCAAAAGAAAGTGAAGGGTGCCATGCTCTACCCTTCGATCATCATTTCGGTACTCCTCATCATCGGTGCGCTCATGCTCATCTTTATCGTCCCCACCCTCACGAGCACTTTCGCGGGCATGGGGGTCGAGCTGCCCGCAAGCACCAAGTTCGTCATCGCCCTCAGTGATTTTGTCATCGCACACACCCTGCTCGCTTTGGTACTCCTCGTTGCGGCTATCGTCGGGTGTGTGATGGCGCTCCGTACCCCCGCCGGCAAACATGCATTCGAAGCGCTGTTCCTGAAGGTTCCCATACTTGGCGTGCTCATGAAGGAAGTGAACAGTGCCCGCACGGGACGTACCCTGTCTTCACTGCTCTCCTCGGGCGTCAACATGCTGCAAGCGATCGAAATAACCTGCGACGTGGTGCAGAACACCCACTACCGCACGGTCTTGGCGCAGGCACAAGAACAAGTGCAGCAAGGTAAGCCCCTCGCGGAAGTGTTCACCCGGGCGGAAAAACTCTACCCGCCGCTCGTGGGCGAGCTCATTGCGGTCGGCGAAGAAACGGGCGCCCTGCCCGACATGCTCAAAGAGGTCGCGGAATACTACGAGCGCGAGGTATCCATGAAGACCAAGAACATGTCGACCATCATCGAGCCGTTCCTGATGCTCATCATCGGTGGTGCGGTGGGCTTTTTCGCGGTGTCGATGATCAGCCCCATCTACAGCATCACCTCTTCAATGTAGTGTAACCAACAATACAAGTGCATCATGCATCAGCAAGTACACACACGAGGCACAACCCTGGTGGAAACAATTATCGGCGTCAGTGTGATGCTGATCGTCTTTGGTGCGTTTTTTCTCGTGGCGACCTCGTTTCTCCGCCTTTCCGATTCGAACAAACAGCAGGCGGTGGCGCGTCTCATCGCCACGGAATACATTGAACGCATACGAACACTCCCATACGATTCAGTGGGGACAATCAACGGACTACCGTATGGTGAATTGCCGCAGACGCAGTACATTTCTCGCGATGGAAAGGCATACTACGTACGTACGTTCATTCAGTACGTTGATGATCCCGCAGACGGTCTCGGTGCAGCGGATGCGCTTGCGGCGGACTACAAGCGGATCAAAGTGGAGGTGCAGTACACCGCGTATTCGGCCACATCATCACTCTCATTTGTAACCACCGTTGCGCCAAAGTCACAGGAATCGCTTGTCGGCGCCGGCATCCTACGCATAAACGTGCTTGATGCGGCCAACAATCCCGTCCCTTCCGCAACGGTTCACGTTCTCAACACCACCGTAGCGACATCGGTCGACATCACTACGTTTACGAATGCAAGCGGGACGGTCTCTTTTCCCGGCGCATGGACCGGCGCGGGATATGAAGTTGAGGTGAGTAAAATGCACTATTCGAGTGCGGGAACGTACACGAGTAGTGCCGCGAACCCCAACCCCGACCCGTCACCTTTGACAGTCGGAGAAAACAGTACAACGGAGATATTTTTCAAAATAGACAGACTGTCCACCTTATCAATATCGACCCGAGTGCATCCGCAACATGGTTCAACACCGGACGACTTTTTGGATGAAAGCGGTCTCGCGGTACGGACAGATACGGCGGTAACGGGAGGCGCACTGCAGCTTGATGGCACGCCGGGTACGTATCCCGCAGCCGGCAATGCGGTATCGCTCCCCTTCTCTCCGGCTTCGCTCGACTCATGGAGCCTTTTCCACGCGGATACAACGGTTCCTCCATCAACAGACGTGCGCTTCAGATTCGAGTACGAAAATGGCGGTGTCTTTGAGCCGATCCCCGAAAGCGACCTTCCCGGAAACACCACCGGATTCACCGGCGAACCGATGTACCTTGGCAACCTGGATTCCGCTACGTACGGCTCGCTACGGGTCATCGCATCACTTGCAAGCTCTGACCCATTGGTAACTCCGTCTGTCAATGCGTGGCGGATATCGTACCGACATGTGGATGCGCCACACACGGGGCTTCCCGTCGCCGTACGTGGCACAAAAACGATCGGTATGGGCCCCGTGTATAAGTACGATATTTCGCATGTGACGAACGCGAGCGGTATGATAACTTTGTCCGATATGGAGTTTGATGAGTACACTATTACTCCCTCAGGCACCACCGTTGTTGACACATGTCCCTTGTCGCCTGTGAACCTTACACCGAACTCTACGCTCTCCGTACACTTTACGACTGTCACCCCGACCGCGTATTCATATCGAGTCGCCATTCTCACTCCCGACGGTTCGGCTGTAGAAAACGCTGAGGTGGTACTCAAGGGAGGAGTGGAAGAGGTTACCGCTCTTAGCACTACGTGCGGTATTGCGTACGCAGACGGGCTTTCCCTCGGCACGTACACCATTTCCGTTACCGCTCCGGGCTACGCAGCCACCACAACCTCGCGCACAATCTCAGGCGCCGTGGAAGACGTGCTCACACTCACACCATGAGTCACTCCCTGCCCAACATGCATTCATCACAGCGCAAGGGGGCGCGTGCATACACACTCATTGAAGTGTTGGTCGTGATCGCCATCATTCTTCTGATCTTACCGGTGCTGTACGCCTCCATTGATGCGCTTTATGACGCACATGCAACCAGTTTCGCGACCTCGCTTGCACTCACGAACGCAACAAAAGCGACAGACGCGATTATTCGAGATGTGCGTTCGTCTGTGTATGGCGAGGACGGTTCCCTACCGATCGTCTCATTCGGAACAAGCAGCGTGACATTTTTCACTGACACCGATATGGACGGAAGGGTGGAACGAGTGCGGTACTTCCTAACCGATACCACACTCAGTAAAGGAGTCATCGAGCCGACAAGCACGTCAAGTTACCCGCTTGGTACGGAAGTGATCGCCGTGCTTGGCGAAAACATTATGAATGGGGAGACCGCCACCCCCTTGTTTCGATATTATTCCGCCACAAGCACCGAGATCACCACCACTTCCAACATCTTGTCGATTCGCCGCATAGAAACAACGATACAAGCACGCTCAATATTTCGCCTTCAAACACGCGACGTGTCGGTCACCTCTTCAGCATCTATTCGCAACCTTAAAAACACATACTGACGACTATGCCGAAAGCAACGACCCGGAACAACGCAAACGACCATCGTGCCACGGGCAGTATCTTGATAATCACCCTAATGAGCATCGGGATATTCGGCATGTTATTTTCTTCGCTTTTCGACTACCTCATTACGCACTATAGTTATCTGAAAACAAGAACCGCCAGTGAGTACGCCCTTCAGGTGGCGGAAGCGGGCATAGAGTACTATCGATGGCACCTCGCACATTGGCCGGATGATCTCACCAACGGTACGGGGGCGCCGGGTCCCTACGTGCATACATATGAAGATCCTGAGAGTGGTCCGGTGGGTCAATTCTCTCTTGAGATAGGAGGAAGTGTCCTGTGCGGCAAAACGCAAGTGATTATCGCAACATCAACCGGGTGGACGCTTGATCACCCAGAACTCACGCGAACAATCGTGGTAGAGATCGCCCGACCGACGGTTGCGGATTACTCGTACATCGTTAACAGCCATGTGTACGCGGGTGCATCGCGGGTAATTGTCGGCCCGTACCATAGCAACGGGGTTGTGCGCATGGATGGAGATAACAGAAGTGCGGTCACCAGTGCCGTGAACACCTACTCGTGTGCCGATGCGGGGCTGGGTGGTTGCGCGGGAACGGTCAACGGTGTGTATGGTGCCGGTACGCACCCCGAATGGTGGAGAAGGTCGCAACCCACCATACCGTTCAGTAACTTTGACGTAAATTTTGATACAATCGAGCAAGTGGCGCAAACACAAGGAGTATACCTTGGCAAGATCTCCAACGACACGACACTATGGGGGTACTACCTTGAACTCCGGAACGATCGTTCGGTTGACATCTATCGTGTCACAAACCGCTGGGCAAACATTACCAGCACCTTGCCAAACGGTACCACGACCATTGATCTTCCCGAGCTCGCGGGTAACATAAACGACTACCGGACATTTCTCCGGAACGAACCGTTACCTTCCACCTGTCCGCTCATCTACGTTTCCGACCGCACATGGCTCTCTGGTACGGTATCCGGCAAGGTGACTATTATCGCGAACTCAACAACGTCCGCAAGCGTCGATCTTTTTCTGCAGAATAACCTCACATACTCAACCACGACAGGTACCGACGGTTTGACCGTGCTTGCGGAGCGCCACCTCCTTATTCCTCTCTATGTACCAAACAACATGGTACTGAGTGGAATATTCTTCGCGCAAAAAGGTTCCTACGGGAGAAATTATTATCCAAATGTTGGAGTTACGTATAACGGCTATCGGCAACGTGCTTCACTGACCACAAACGGTACGGTCGTTTCAAATTGGCGCACCGGCACCTCATGGACGGGAGGCACACCAAATCCGCAGGGGTTTGTCACACGAAATGATAACTACGATCGTACGCTCGCAAAAAATCCCCCGCCGTTGACTCCCTACACCTCGCCGGATTTTCGGTACATCTCGTGGAGAGAGGTCAGGTAGTGGTCGCGTTGCCTCGCAAGCGTACCCTTTCACACCCCATGCTCACGCACGCTTGAGCTCCATGGCCCGCAACATGAGGTCTTTCACCTCCTCAGGAAACGGCACCTGCTTCATGACGAGGTCCCTTGAAACACTCGCCGTCTGTATGCGCACATCACCGAAGGAAAGCCACATGGCGAAGAGGCCGTTGCTGCCGCTTGTCACATCCTGAATACGGTCGAGCGGAAAGTTCGATACCTGCCGCACGAAGAACCCCTTTTGCTCCACATCGATGATCCGCCTGTTGGTGATGACCCACACATCGAGCCAGTGATCGCTCCATGCCGCAAAGAACTGCGACCAGAGCACGAGCCCGACGCACGCGAGGACGTACACCGTGAGCGCGTATGCGTGATCGGCGAGGACGGAGCGGCTCGACACCAGTATTTCGGTGAAGAGAGAGACCATGACCATACATACGAGGAACAGCGTGATGTCAAAGACCGCAACGAGCGCGATATGGAACCAATGCCTCCGTACGGTAAGCAACACCTCCTCCCCCTCTTCGAACTGTATCGCGCGGATGTTCATATGGTAAAAGAAGTGCTGCATGAATGATCTACACGCCGTACCACAGTGCGGCGAGCGCCATCACACCAAGGAGTGCAACGCCCACTCCCAAGTACACCGCCATGTTCGCGGTCGTGGTGAACTTTCCGGTCGAGTACTCCCTCCAGTGCCAGAGCATGATCGCACTGAACACGCAGAAGACGATGCAGGCGAGCGCGAACACGATCCACAGCACGGAGGAAACGGGAAGCGCACCGAAGTTCGGTGTGAACGGGGTCATACGGGATAAGTGTACCATGGACCGATGATGCTTCGCAGGGTATTCGCACACAGCGCCAACGAATACCCGCACATGCTCTCCGGGTGATGCGAGGACACTTCCCCGCGCGAGGGGACGGCGGTATACTGCATGGTATGGACAACAATATCAAGGAGCGTTTCGGCTACTTTATTCGCGTCGTTGCGGTGCTGTTCGTTCTTGTGAACGTACTGCCGCTTTTAGCAAATAACGATCTACTCATTCTTATGTCCCCATGGTTCATTTTGGGCGGCGCACTGCTCGCCGCCGTGCTTATCATCCGTCAGATCGACCAGTACGAGCGTGGCATCATGCTCACCTTGGGCCGCTACAGCGGCACCAAGGGCCCGGGCTGGCGCGTCGTCGTACCCGTTTTCCAGCGCATGATCAAGGTGGACATGCGCGTAAAGGCGGTCGACGTGCCGGACCAGCGCGCGATCACCCGTGACAACGTGGCGGTGACGGTGAATGCGGTCATCTACTACCGCGTGCTCGAGGCGGAAAAGGCGATCTTGGAGGTCGAGGATTTTCGCTACGCCATCTCGCAGTACGCGCAGACCACCATGCGCAACATCGTGGGCGAAGTGACGCTCGATGAGCTCTTGGCAAACCGCGACAAGCTCGCCGACCGGATCCGCGAGATAGTCGACCGTGAGACCGACGCGTGGGGTCTCAAGGTGAACAATGTCGAGCTCAAGGACGTGAGTCTTCCAGCCGACATGGAGCGCACCATCGCCAAGCAGGCCGAGGCGGAGCGCGAACGCCGTGCGGTCATCATCAACTCCGAAGGCGAGCTTGCGGCGGCACAGAACATGGCGCAGGCGGCGGCGACCCTTGCGGCGGTTCCGGGCGCATTGCACCTGCGCACGCTCCAGTCGATCAACGACCTTTCCTCCGATCAGTCGAACACGGTCATCTTCACGATCCCGCTCGAGGTGATGCAGGCGTTCACGGGCTTCCTCAGCGCGAAAAAAGAGGCGAAGGAATAGCACACGAAACGCCAACACAAAAATAATTACCACTTGAATACCGGTATTCAAGTGGTAATTATTTTCACGCCTTCAAGCTTTTCGGGGCATCACCGTCTCGTTACCGCGTACCCGTCACTCCCAAACACGATCGTCCCTTCGTTGCAGGTCTCGTGGGTGGCGATCTTTGCCGCTTCGAGACGGTCGATCACCTCTTTGTGCGGATGCCCGTAGGTGTTGTCGCACCCCACGGAAATGACCACATGCTCGGGTCGTACCGCCTTGAGCCACAGCTCCGACGTCGAGGTCTTGCTGCCATGATGGCCGAGCTTGAGCACATCGCTCGCAAGCGAATCGCCATGGACCGACGCAAGGTACTCCTCGATCGCGATCGGCGAATCGCCGGTAAAGAGAAATGCGGTGTCTCCGTACGAGAGCCGCGCGACCACGCTCGCGGTGTTCGCCTCGAGCGAACGCGCATCGCGGTCGGGAAAGAGCAGGTCAAGCCGCACCCCCTCTTCAAGCACGAGTGCCATACCGGCACCCGCACAAACTGTCTCCAACCCTTCCTGCCGAACCGCCTCACGAAGCGCGGCATAGTCCGCACCATCGTCCGCAACACACGGCTCGATGAACATCCCGACCTCGTAGCGTGCGAACACTTCAGGCAAGCCGCCGATATGGTCGAGGTCGGGATGCGTGGCGATGATCACGTCGAGCGAGCGATCGCCGAACGCCAACTGTTCACCGAGTGCACGCAGAACGGCCCCACCTTTTCCTCCATCAATGAGCACCCTCGCTCCTCCGGGTGCCTCGATCAGTATGGCGTCTCCCTGCCCCACGTCGAGGAATGCGACCGAAAGTGTGCCGCTCCCTTCGCGCGCAAATACCGCGCTCCACACGAAAAGCGCCATGCACACGAGCGCCCCGAGCAAAGAGAGCCGGAGGATCTCTGCAGTGCGCACTCCACCCTTCACTACTTCATGCATACGAGAGGGTCATCGCACCGAAGCCGCGACCGCTTTCACCACCCGTCGATCGAACAATGTGGGGAGGATCTTGCGAGCGGTCGGTTGCGGCACCAACGCGGCAAGCGCCCGTGCGGCGCGCAGTTTCGTCTGCTCGGTGATGGCACGCACCCCGCGCGTAAGCGCCCCCTGAAATATGCCGGGGAACACGAGCGCATTGTTCACCTGGTTCGGAAAGTCGGACCTGCCGGTCGCAACCACGGCCGCACCCGCCGCAAGCGCCGCATCCGGCATGATCTCGGGAATGGGATTCGCAAGCGCAAAGACGATCGGCCGTTGCGCCATCACGCGCACATACTCGGGCAAAAGTGTGCCGGGACCCGAAACACCCACGACCGCATCGGCTCCCGCGACCGCCTCCAAGACACCACCCGTGCGATGTTCGAAGTTGGTGACACCCGCAAGCAGGCGCTTGTCCTCCGAAAGACCCGCGCGCGACGGTGCGATGATGCCGGCGCTATCGACCACGATAACGTCACCCACCCCGTACCGCACCAAAAGCTTCGCGATCGCGGTACCCGCGGCCCCCGCCCCTACGATCGCCACTCGCGAGGCGGCGAGGTCCTTCCCCACGACCATGTGTGCGTTCATAAGACCGGCAAGCACTACGATCGCGGTACCGTGCTGGTCGTCGTGCATCACGGGTATGCGGAGTTGATCCTTGAGACGTGCCTCGACCTCAAAACAGCGCGGCGCGGCGATATCCTCGAGGCAGATGCCGCCAAAAGAAGGAGCGAGCGCGACGACCGTGGCCACAATCTCCTCCGTACGCTGGGTATCAAGTACGATCGGCACCGCATCGACCCCGGCGAACGTCTTAAAGAGTGCCGCCTTCCCTTCCATGACCGGCAACGCACCGATGGGACCGATATTGCCGAGACCCAAAACCGCGGAACCGTCCGAAACCACCGCGATCGTCCTGTTGCGCCACGTGTAAAGCCCGACATCGGTGGGTCGTTTGGCAAGGTGCGATGCGACCGCCCCCACGCCGGGCGTATAGGCGAGACCGAGCGTGTCCTTGGTCACGGCCGCGCTGCAACGGATCTCTATTTTGCCCGCATGTTTGGCGTGGTACGCTAGCGCCTGCGCTCGCAGGTCCCGGTGAAGTGTGGTGGAGAATTGTTTCACCCTCTTTGTCATAGCACGATAGTACCACACGCAAGACCGTGCCTTCCACACCGTTTCCGTGCTACCATGGTGACATACGGCATCGACACCCGCGATGCCCTTACCCGACTTTTTCATTACACACCTATGGAACATCAAGTGAAAACATTCAACCTGCCCGAAGCGATACCCGGCCTCTCGAAAAAGCAGGTCGATCTGCACCTCGGGCTCTATGCCGGCTACGTGAAGCATGTGAACCTGCTCTCCGCGCAACTCAACAAACTCGCCGCGACCGGCGCGGAGGGCGAGTTCACCTACGCCATTCAAGAGCTGCGACGACGCCTCGGTTTCGAATGGAGCGGCATGCGCCTGCACGAACTCTACTTCGACGCACTGGTGGGAGGGCCGCAAGTCCTCATGGCCGACTCACCGCTCTATGTCGCACTCGTGAAGCAGTACGGCTCGTTCACCAAGTGGCTCGAGATATTCAAGAACATCAGCACGCGAGGTCCCGGGTGGGCGATCCTGCACTACGACCCGGTCCAGCAACAGTTCCTGCACACCTGGGTCGCCGACCACGAGATCGGCCAACTTGCCGGAGTTCCGATCCTGCTTGCGGTCGATCATTGGGAACATGCGTATTTGGTCGATTACACACCAACCACCAAGAGCGACTACATCGAGGCATACTTCACGGCATTGAACTGGCACACGATCTCGTCGAACTTTGACAAGATCTCCCGCAACCTTCCCTGACCGCTCCGCACGATCATCCGCACACCACACGACCCGCGTACTCGAATCACGAAGACGCGGGTCTGTGCTTGTGCCGAACGCCGCTCGCACCGAGGACGTGGTGTCGAACGATCGCCTGTTCCGCATCATTCCTCCTCGGCCCCACGCCTTCGATACGCTCGCCACACCCATATACCGAGTGCGATGTACAGAAAGACGGGCACCCACAAAGCGACCGGCGGAAGAGACACGGCGGCAAACGGCACCCGTGTGCCCAGGTCGACCACACCGAACACGTACCCGAGCAGGTGGGTCGCCACAAAGGCGAATGGCGCGGCGAGTACGGGTGAAACGATACCGCACACACCGGCGAGGAACGCAAAGAGCATAGCAGCCGGTACAAGCGGGAGCACGAGCATGTTCACGATCGGCGCGATGAGCGATACCGTGCCGATGTGGTAGAGCAAGAGTGGCAGAACGGCGCACTGCGTTGCAAGCGTGGCGGCCGCTATCTCGCGAAGCTGAAATGTTTCCGGTACGCGGGCAAGCCATCGAGAAACGAGAGGCGCACCAAGCACCAGGCCGAGCGTCGCCACGAACGAAAGCTGAAAGCCGGTGTCAAAGACGAGCACGAACGGGTTCCACCACACCATGCACACCCCCGCAAGCGCGAGTATGCGGACGAGCGTATGCGGACGCGCCAGATGCACCGCAAGCATGCCGATGATCGCCATGATGCTCGCCCGCACCACGGTGGCGCCGCCTCCGGTCATAAGCGCAAAGGCGCACACACCGAGCGTGCCCGCCACGAGTGCAAGGCCGCGGGGCAAAAAACCGCACAGGCGCATGATGCTGTTTGCGACGAGCGTAAGGTTGTAGCCGGAAAGCACCACGATGTGGATGACACCGGTCGTACGGAACGCTTCCAGCCACTCCTCCCCCAACGATCGCTTCGCGCCGACCACCACCCCACCCGCAAGCGACGCTTCCGGTTCGGGAATGGTCCGCGCGATCGCACGCAGCCAAGCGTCTTTGAGTGCAAAGAGCCGTGCGGTCACACCACGCATCCCCTCTCCCTCCACACGCACGATCGTCGCATCACGCAACAGGTAGTGCACCCGCTCCTTCATGAGGTACCGGTCGAAGCGAAAGACGCGCCCTTCGTCGGTCCCGAACGGGCGCGGTTTTGAAAGCACACCCGCGACCGACACCCGATCGCCGTACCGATACGCGGGAAACGGGGGCACGTTTACGCGTACACGCACCGTGCTCGTACCCCCTTCAAGCGCCAATACCAGGACCACGTCCTCCTCCCGCACGTCCGGCTCCGCGGCGACATACCCTTCAGTCCGAACCGGAGCGCCGTCTGCGTACACCTGCGCACTCTCGTACGCACGAAACGCGAACTCGGTGCGCACCACACCGAGCGTACCGGCAAGGAATATGAGGAGCAGATACAACCCACACCCTTCGCGACGAAGCGCATATGACACCGCGGCTACGCAGAGCCCGCACCACGCGAGCGTGAAGAGAGACACGGCGTGCACCGAGTGCATTGAGACACCCGCAAGGAACGAGAGCGAAAGTACATAAAAAGAGCGGCGCATAGGCGTTCACCGGCCGCACCCGTTCGCGATCAGCGGCCACCATCCATCGCTTCGTTCGCCAACTTGTCGGCATGCTTGTTGTGCTCACGACGCACGTGCTCGAACGCGATATGCCGGAACGTACCTGTGTACAACGCACGCACCGCCGCAACGAGCGGGATGAGCGAAGGATGCTTCACGCGGTACTGACCATTGAGCTGTTTGCACACGAGTTCGGAGTCCATACGCACCACCACCTCGAGTTGCCTGCACGCCACATCGCCAAACCGTTCCTTGATCATTTCAAGTCCGATGCGCACCGCTTCATACTCGGCGACATTGTTCGTGGCGTGCCCGAGGTACTTTTTCACCTCACCCAAAACCGCGCCGCACTCGTCGAACAAGACCGCACCCGAACCGGCGGGCCCCGGGTTGCCGCGTGACCCGCCGTCCGTGTGGAGGATGACCTTTTGCATGCAAGCAGTATACCACGGCACCCCGCGAAGTATGCGGTGCTTGAGCGTACCCGTCTCTCCGTACGCTCTATTGGGAGAAACCGTGGCGAAGTCAACGTGTTTTGACGAGAGACTAAAGACTTGGGCAAACGCCCCGGAGTGGTCTCTCGACAAAACAGCGTTGACGAAGCGGTGTTTTCGAGATGTGCGAGCACATACCCTTAAGCATACGACCGAGGCGGGTCGATGCTTCGACAGGGTTCTCGCTACAGCACATCCACGAGCCGCAACCGCAGCTCCCTTCCCCGGAAATTGCTCTCCTCGAGGTGGGCGACCAATGTCACGGGGACGCCTTGGGTGAGTGCCGGATACCGCCCCTCGTCGGTAAAGAAGGCGATCGCCTTTACGGTGCTTCCATCGCTCCGCTCGAGCGCAAGCTCCAAGTGCTCATTGCCTTTGCCGAACCGGCGCACGTTTTTGATAGCCACATTGCGAAAGAGAAAGACCGGCCTCGGATTACCCTCACCGAACGGTGCAAGCTCCGCAACCGCACGGTACGTGCTCCACGTCACCTCATCCACCGCAAGCTCCGCATCCACCTGTCGCACCGCATCCGCCACGGCGGTCGCGAGGTGTGCATGCGCCTCCACCAGTGCCGCCTCGAGCAGATGCACCTGCGGTTCGCTGAGCGAAAAACCGCCCGCCTGTGCGTGTCCGCCGTACTCGACGAACACATTACGCGCATGGTGCATGACCTCGTGCACATTCACTCCACCCCCGCTCCGACACGAGCCCTTGATGCTCACCCCCTCCTCACGACCCCACAAGAACACCGGGCGGGAAAACTCCTCCGCAAGCCCGCCGGCGACCAGTCCCAAGAGCGACGGTTTCCAGTCCGGATCGCCCATCACGATCACCGGCTTCGGTTCACCCCGTTTCTTGAGTCGAGCGTGTATCTCGCGCTTCATGGTGGCGACCACGGTCTTACGCTCACCGTTGATACGATCGAGCTCCTCCGCTCGTGCACCCGCCTCTTCCGCATCGGCCGCGACCAAGAGCGCGAAGGCGTCCCGTGCGTGTCCCATGCGACTCGCCGCGTTCACCCGCGGTGCGATCGTGAAGCCGACATCTTCTTCGGTAAGGTAGCGCTGGTCAACCCGCGCCTTTTTGAGGAGCGCCTGCACCCCGAGCCGACGCGTCTTTCGCAACACCACGAGACCGAAATGGGCGAACGCACGGTTTTCGCCGGTAAGCGGCACCATGTCCGCGATCGTCGCCATACCCACGAGATCGAGCAGCCACTTTTCCCAACCTTCCGGCGGCACACTTCCCCGCGCCTCTTTCCCGCTCCACGAACACGTGATCGTCGGGTCGTCCCGAATGTGGGAAAGTACGGCCTGTGCGAGCTTGAACGCCACACCGGCGCCACAGAGCATTTTTTCCGGATACCCGCACCCTTCTCGCTTGGGGTCCAGTACCGCATACGCAGGAGGCAATGTTTCGTGGGGAATGTGGTGGTCGGTCACGATGACCTCGAGCCCGCGACCATGCGCGTACGCGACCATTTCGACATCGCCGATCCCGCAGTCCACCGTGATAGCAAGTGTCACGCCACGTTCGACCAGTTCATCGATTCCCACCTTGTTCAGTCCGAAACCGTCTCTGTTGCGATGCGGCGTGTGGTGGAGCACGTTCGTGTACCCCACCGCACGGAACGTTTCGTAGAGCACCACCGCCCCGGGGATCCCGTCCATGTCGTAGTCGCTCCATATCGCCATCGTTTCCCCTTTCGCCATCGCCTGCACGATGCGTTCGACCGCGCGCCGCATATCTTTCATGAGGAACGGGTCGTGGGTGTCACGCGACCATTCGGGACGAAGAAACCGCTCCGCTTCTTCTTCGCTCGTGATACCGCGTGCATGCAAAAGGCGCGCAAGGAGTGGCGCATACCGCGCAAGCGACGGGTCTGTATCGGTGTGTGCCGGGTGCGGAACATATGCAGGCATGGGGATAGTGTACCACACCGCACATCCGGATATCGTTTCGCGCTTGCAAACGGCTCCCGATCTGCTACCCTCTCACCAGACCCACCAAACCATTTCGCGAGGTATTCTATCATGCACGCTCTTTCTCCTCTCGATCTCGACATCTTGCAGGCACTCCTCGTGCGAGCCATGCGACCAAAGACGATCGCCGAGGCTCTGCCGAAGCGATACCACCTCACCGACCGCAAGGCCTTGATACCCATTATCAAGGGCCGTATCGAGCGTATGTCCTTTCTGGGTCTCATCACCAAGAGCAACGGTCGGTGGATCCGTATCACCCGTGAAGGCAGAGGAATGCTGCAGGTCCTCAATTGAACACATGTCCCACACACCCCGCTCCGGCGGGGTGTTGTTCCGTTGTGTGCGAGAGGTCACTCTTCACCGTGTCGCACGTTCTCAAGGAGCCAACGCAAGAGCGTCCTGGTGTCTTGTTTCCAATCCTGCGAACCGAGCACCACCACCGCAATGACATGCGTCTGACCATCGACCGGTAGTGCAAAAATGGAGAGCGCGGTCTGCGCCGCCTCATCCGTAAAGCCAAGCTTCCCTCCGACGAAGTACGGGTCGCTCGCAAGTTTGTTCTGGTTCGTCATGTTCCACTTCATCCCCGAGACGCTCTTGATCGTCGCACGCGCTTCTTTGGAGGTGGCGAGTATATCACCTCGCTCCAAGTACAGATGTCGCGCGAACGTGGTGAGGTCATAGGCGGTCGAAACATTTTTGGGTGAAAGCCCGGAAGAATCCGCAAAGCTTGTCATGGGCATGCCGAGCGACTGCACGTACTCGTTCATCGCCGCCATGAAGTCACTCGTGCCGATATGACTCGCCATGGACGCCGCAACGCTGTTATCGGAACGAAGCAGTAGCGGATAGTAAAGGTCGCCGAGGGTATAGGACTCACCATTACCGACCGATATCGCTTCACCCTCCTTGATGAGCTCGCTTGCCACGAGTGCGGTGAAAAGTTTGGTGATGCTCGCGATCGGTCGAGAGGTGCCGGACTTTTTTTCCAGCAACACCTGCCCGCGCGAGAGTTCGGCGACAGCGTACGAACGCGCACTCGTTGCCGGTATCGCAGTACCCTTCACCACAAGTTTGGTATAGGCCTTGAACGGCAAGGTTGCCGTATCGGTACGCACCGCTACCGGTGTTCCCATTGCCGCAAACGCGAAGACCGCCTCGGCATCCGCATCCGCGAGCGTAACGGACCCGTCGACCCGCTCACCGTCGAACGGTTCACCGGTCACCTGAGTCGGCACGCCGTGCATGGCGTACGATCCACCAAACCGCACGTAGTGGGGAAAACGCACCATGGCGAGGGTGGACACCTCCGCGTCGGTGCGGTCGTTCACTTCGTACTCACCTTCGGCAAGGGCCGTGGCGCCGCTCGCCGCACGCAGAATGGGAAACTCACTCACCTTTCCACCGTTCTCAAACAGAGAAAGCTTCATGTCCACCAGATCCACGAACACGAAAGGGCCTTCTTTCGGCACATAGCGCACCGAGGACTCAGACGCACTGTCGGAATCGAGCAACTGCGCGATGGTGAACTCTTCCGCATCAGTGGATTCATCCACTCCGCCCGAAGCGTGTTCTTGCGTGTCGGTCGCACCGTCTCCTTGCGCGAACGAGTCGACGTCGGGCGTGACAAGGCTCCACCCGGTGATCAAGACCGAAAGAGCGAGCATGATCTTCGCGGTAAAGACCAACCCCTGCACATCGAAGGAAAGCGTGCGGGAGGAGTTTGGTGTACACTGTATGTCTCGCCGAGGCGTGGGTACCTCTCCGTATGAGACGCGCCCGCTTGACGCACGCTTGAAAAGAGAACGCACCCTTTGCAGGAATATCATTGCGTATGTTATACCACATATATACATCCCATGGAACAGAACGAGACCATTTTTGACAAGATCATCCGCCGTGAACTGCCCGCCGAAATAGTGTACGAGGATGACGATACACTCGCCTTTTTGGACATCAACCCGAACAATCCCGGACACACGCTCGTGATACCGAAAATACCGAGTCGAAACCTGCTCACGACCTCTCCCGATGCGTGGGTGGCGCTCATGCGCACGGTCCACCGAATTGCTCCCGCACTCATGCGCGCGACCGGCGCACAGGGGCTGAACCTCATGATGAACAACGAACCGGTCGCCGGACAGGTCGTCATGCACGCGCACGTGCACCTCATACCCCGGTTCCCCGACGATGGGTACACCCCCTGGCCGGGTCATCCCTACCACGACGGCGAGATGTCGAACGTGGCGGAGCGCATCCGTGCAGCCCTCCTTTGAAACGAAAAAGTTCACCCCGCTACAGTCCATGCAGCGGGGTACTCTTTCACACTTCCGACCATGACGGCGTCTCCTCCACCAGGTGTTCGGCGATGAACTCCAACCATGGCGAGGTCGCAAGATTTTGCGCCTCACATCCCCGTCTGGTGCATACGAACAGAAGGGACTCTTCCACAGACGGCACAAGGAGCACTTGTTCGGAAGATTGCGGCCACCACCACCACGAACAGGATGATGCGCGAGTATTGATGTCGTGCGCGGTGTTCATAATGAACACTTCGAAACGCTCCGGCTGAATGTGCGCGGTATTCATGATCATGCTCCAATCGTGTAGATCTGGTACCAGCTATACCACACGAACTCCCGCTCAACAACACACGGGGCGATCATGCCCCGTGTACGAACTTCACGAAGAACGGTCTCCATCGAGAGATCCGAAACACAGGGAGTACGCATCCCCAACACATCTTGCCGCTTCCTCGCGCCCGATCTCTCCGCGCATGGAACGTTCAAAGATCTCGACGAGCAACTGATTGAATCTCAACACCGCCTGATGAGCATGCAACACCTGTGCCACCAGTTCGTTTTGTGTGGCCATGTTATCGCCCTCCACCTCGTTCACCGATCACTGATTCGAATTTCAGTATAGTACCGAGACATCAACTTGTCCATTCGCGTTTGATACAAACGGATATGGTACGTGCCGGGTGCGGGTTGCCGCTCGCACATGATTACGACCATCTACAGGATCCGCTTATTCGTGCATTATCGGGCATTCTCCTTCAGTACCTCCACTCCCGGCAAGCTTCCGTCGACAAGGTAGTCGAGCATCGCGCCGCCGCCGGTCGAGAGGAAGTTAAACTTCTCGGCGAGGCCGAGCTCACGGATGGCCGCCACCGTGTCGCCGCCACCCACGATCGAGTGCCCCTTGGCGTCCGCCACGAGCTCCGCCACCTGCTCCGTACTTTGAGTATACCCCTTTTCAAAGAGACCAAGTGGTCCGTTCCACAGGATGGTGTTCGCATGTGCGATATGCACTCCGAGCTCGGTCACGCTTTCGGGGCCGATATCCACGATCATGTCCTCGGGACCCACTTGGTCGGCACGTTTGGTGACCACACCCTCGGGACCCTCCACCACCACATCGACGGGAAGCAGTATCTTGCCGGACGCCATGAGCTCCGCGGCTTTTTCCACCCCCTCGGACACCAGCGACCTTCCCACCACAAAGCCCTCGGCCTTCAAGAAATCGTTGGCGAGCGCACCGCCGATGAACACCCGATCGTAGCGCGGGAGCGCGGCCTCGAGGAGGGGCTCCTTGGTCTCGAACTTCGCACCACCGAGAATGAAGAGCGATGGACTTTCCGGCTCAAGCCCTTTCGCCATTTCGACGAGCTCGCGCTCGAGCAAGCGGCCCGCGTATGCCGGAAGGCGTGTGGCGACACCGACGATGCTCGCATGCGCGCGATGTGTGGCACCGAACGCATCATCGACGTAGTACTCCGCGAGCAGTGCGAGCGATTCCGCGAACGCGGGGTCGTTCGCGGTCTCCCCCGCTTCACTGCGCAAGTTTTCAAGCAGCACGATGCCGCCCTCCGGAAGCGATTCGACCGCCTGCGACACCGCTTCACCCACCAAACTTGGCACGAATTCGACCGTGGGCAACAGGCGACGGAGCGCATCCGCAACCGGCGCGAGCGTCTCGCTCGGCTCGCGGCCGATATGCGCGATTACGATCACCTTGGCGCCACGTTCGATAAGCTCACGCAGGGTCGGCACCGCCTGTTCGATACGGTAGGTGTCGGTCACCACACCGTTCTCCACCGGTGCATTGAGCTCGCTTCGAACAAGGACCCGCTTCCCACGGACATCGGGAAGTTCGTTCAGAGTTTTGTATGACATGGATCATTATATGATACTTGGTAAATCGATACTCGTCGACATCGTTTTTCATGAATCAGCACACCACCTTGGTCAGCGTCGACTCGCCATATGAGCGCCACGACAGGTGACAACCCGTACAGTATAGCACGAGCATAGAGAAAACCGCCCGGTATCGGGCGGTACAAGCGGTCAGTGCAGGAGCGTGCGATCGCTCGAAGGGTAACATTGTTCCGAGGTTACGAACTGCGGAAGCTGCGTGGGCGGAGCACTTGCGTGCACGGACATGCGTGGATGTGCGACCGAACCTCGATGCAATCCGTTTCCGTCCGGACATACCAATGCTTCATACCGCTCGAGCTCTTGCCACCCCCACCGCAAGAATTCGATCACATCCCCTCCATATGCTTGCATCAGTATGTGAGCAATAATTGGAAGTGGATATTTTCAAGGTACGCATACCTGTGTACCAGATGAGAAACCTCATGCGGGGTCCATTGAAGCACGATCATGGAACGATCGTCCGCATTCATCGCTCACCCCCTTTGGCAAATGCCATGCCAACCACGGCCATTCACCGAGCGCTCGTCGTCGAACCCATCGATTACGCACGGTCATCTCACATTCCGCACTTCACGAAGATATGCATGGTTCGTCCCGCATTACCGACCGCCGAAGGAACACGCGCCTCCCGAACAGACGGGGGGCGTTTCTCCCCGCAACGCACGCCGGTATCGCGCGAGACTTTTGCGCACTCGAGCGAGTGCGGAGGTACCGAAACCGATGTATCCGCGCAAGGTGCGAGCGTCGGTACGTACGAGGTCCCGCACGATCAGTATCGGTACGTCTTTCGTACCACCCCGTATTCTGCCGCACAAGAGCACTCGCACCACACGGTTTGGCAATCCGAACGCGGGGTCATCGATGCGCATCGCGTCGACACAGAGCTGTTCGACCCGCTTTTGTATTCGTTCCACATCGTCCTCTGATGGTGGCGCGCCGGTCAATATGCTTTTCCGTGCAAGCTGCGCGACTTCAAAAGACACGAGATCCCCAATCTCTTTTACGAGACGGTTTCGTTCTGCGGTCATGACTTTCACCTCGCAGGTTGTATGTCAGGTTGTCTGTAAAGAGCGTTCGAGGAAACAATGCCACATTAGTTACACAAACGCAACATACTTGCAACACGGGCGATGGTCTACGAATTACCACTTGAATACCGGTATTCAAGTGGTAATTCTTTCCGGTGCGCGGATGGAAGGTGGTCGTGCGCGGTCAGCCCTGCGCTACCGCTTTTCGATGCTCGCGCGACACGGCGCCGCTCGGTTTTTCGGGCTTGTCGGTGATCGCGTCAACGATAGCGCCAAATGACTTCGGATCGAGCGAGGCACTGCCCACCAAAAGACCGCTCACCCCGCCCTCACGCAAGAGCGCGGCCGCATTTTCCGGCTTCACGGAACCGCCGTACAGTATCCGCACGGGGTCGGCATACCGGCGCCCGCTGTGCTCGATCAGTAGTTTGCGAATATAGAGGACCATCTCGTAGAGGTCGGGTGTTTGCATCGCTTCCGCGGCGCTCTTGCCGATCGCCCACACAGGCTCGTACGCAATCGTGAGCTTCTCGATGTCCTTACGCTTAAGCGCGGAAAACACGGCCGCAAGCTGTGCTTGCACGAACACGTAGTGCGCCCCCTCGTCGTTTCGCTCGCTCTCGCCGACACACACGATTGGTGCGATGCCGTGCGCGAGAGCTTGATTCACCTTTTCCGCCACCATGTCGTTTGTCTCGCACATCATTCTGCGCTCGCTGTGCCCGAGTATCGCCCATTTCGCTTTATACCCCGAGAGCATGGAGGCCGACACCTGACCGGTAAAAGCGCCGTGCGGTTCGTGCGAGAGGTCCTGCACGCCAAGCGCGAGCTTTGTGCTCTGCCGCTCTTTTGCGAGCTCCGGCAGAAACACCACGGGCGGACACACCACGAGCTCGACGTCTTTCACCTTGGCGACCGCCTCCTTGGTGCCCGCAAAGAGCTTTTTTGCGTCTTTGACGGAGGGCGGATCCATTTTCCAGTTGGCGACCACGATCTTTTGCATACCGTGAGTGTATCACAAAAACGCGGCTTCCGCTCCCGATGTTTGTTTTGTACAGATACTCCAGATGGGGTGGCTGTGACGGCAAAAGACGCCCGCACGGACCTATGAACACCCTACACCATACGCATTCCATACGAAAAAAGCCCTTTTGAGGCTTGCTGGCGAACCGCATCTCACTTCGGTGGAGTGCTAAATGAGACCCGCCTTCTTGAGGGTCTTGTACGCGCCGTTCTTGTTGATAGTTTCATTGCGTGTGCGGAAGTCGATCCGTCAGGTAGTACTCGCGTATTCGAGCTTCGGTGGCTTTCGCCCTATTTTCATTCGTACAAACGTAGGTGATGAGTTTTCGGAGACGTGCTTCGCATGCATCTTCGAGTGCATATAATTCCGACTGATGCTCACCTACAGAAGGGCGGGCGTCCAAGAACGTGCCGTCTTGACCACGCAGATACCCTACCATGTTCACCATAGATATGAGCTTTGGGAGCTTGGAAATAACCAAGTCAAAACGACCTTCCGACATCTTATTTTCAGTTTCCAAAAGCTCCGTGTCAACAAGCCACGCAATGCGTTTCGCAAGCTCGATGTATTCCTCGGCTGTTGGCGGTTGTATTGGTGTCAATGACATAGCACGATGCACATTCCCCTGTCTACGTAGTGTACCACACGGTTAGCCTTCAGAGTGCTTGGGGTCATCTCACTTCGGACCGATATATGTTTTCCTTTCCTTACTCATTTCATCGTACCAATGCCTCACAGAACCACCGATAAGCAAGTCGAAGAATGTCTCGAGAGAATCGCGCATCTCCTCCGGACTTTCCTCACGCAAGTGACCAAATGCAGAACCTGCGACATACGCTTCATACTCCATCAATTCAATAGGCATTCCCGGGAAATGTTTATTCTGCCCTGCATGAATGATCTCGTGCTCGAGAATACCAAGCCACCTTTGATAGTCATCGAGAGTATCTTTTCCCAAACCTATCCCGATTCTTTTTGTGGCACTGTCATGTAGGCCCCCGGCATAGCCATGCTCCTCAAAATAACTCCCGAACTCCATTGGAGATCGAATGGCTATCCCGTACTCTTTCGCCCTTGCGCGCAGAATGCGCTCATACTCGACCGGCGCATCAAACCGCATGGTTCTTTCAGGTAGACCGTATTTTGCCCGTATTATTTTTTGATCCTGTGTAAGCCTCTCTACAACTACATCAGGATTTTCCAGTGATAAGCCGGTCACATATTCGAGAAGTCTTCCACCAGATGTCTCACGAGATGCAATAGTGGCATCTGTCTCCGCATCCTCCGGTATGCGGTATTCTTCATCGTCGACAGCGTTCGAAGTCGGCAAAGACGCCTCAGGGGTAGAAATAATTTTTTCACCATCACCTGCTTCAGACACTCGTCCTTGCATATCGTCCACAAACACCGGCTGCGCTTGCTCCGGAGTATGCTCGAAATCCGACACGGTGCTGGTTTCATCTTGCACGCGGACTACTGCGCCTTTTTCTTGTGTGTGGAGTTCCTCACCAAACGTATCCGCATCAGGCGAATCTGTTTGAAGAGTTTCAGTGGACATCGAAACATCGTGCCACTCCCCACCTACACGATCCTCTTCCCGCATGGTAAACACGGTCTCAGTCGCTTTCTCCTTTTGCGCATAATAACGCGCTTTTTCCGGAAATCGCCCCTTGAATATTTTTACCGCTTCTTTATGGGGATCAAGACCGAGACGTTGTTTGTACAATAAATCGTCGTCGCTCTTTGAAGAACGTGCCATTTCAAGACACGCCTTATAGTCAGGGTCCTCCTCAAGTGCCGAAGGTACAGCGAAGGTAGACCTATCCGCTTTCTCCAAACCCAGAAGCTCTTCTTGCCGTTTGGAAATGGCATGCGCCTGCTCTTCATAGTATTTCGCCTTTTCTTCCAACTCATTCCCACGACTTATCACACGCTCAAGCTCGTTTTCTATGTCCCCTCTTCCGCGCGAATCACCTTCATAGGATGCAAGCTCTTTTTCGAGCCTGTCCCGTGCAGATATATTGCGTGTCACTGATGCACGGTATTCATTGATGGATTTCTGTGTCCACCTGATTTGTTCCCGCACGTCACGTATCGCATGTTCGCGCTTCTGTTCTCGTATAAAATCCTCTATAACCCGCTCGTGAGATTCTTGTGGGTGGGTATCAAGTTGCTGCTCCAGCCTTCTGCTATCGATCCCGTGTTGTAAGCGTGCAATGGTATTTCGTACGTCCGGGATGCGATACTGATAATCCACAGCCCGCGAATCCTGACCGAGCTCCTTTTCAAGTATGGTCTCTGCCTGCGCCAGAGCACCGTGTAAACGCGCCATTTCAGGATCACTCGGAGCACTTGCTATTTCACCGTTTTCACGCAACCCAGCATCTATTGACCTCGACACAAAACCAAATCGCTCGGGACTCTGCACTACATCGCTGTAAGGAAACGACCCTCTTGGTGTCGTCACGCAACCTCGCTCATCCATCACACGGTATGCATTCTCCAAATCTTTCCCCGTTGGTTCGGCAACTTCTGGGAGACTGAACGCAGTACCCAACTCCGGAGTGATCGACATTGATTCAGCGATAGTAGGTGCGGTCGCCCCATAGTTTACCTTCTCATACTGACCCAATTCAGTTGCTGGAGTGGTGGGAGGTGTGATACTTTCATCATTCAGCCCTTCGTTCATTTCTCAATATTACCACACACCAGCTATTCACAAACAAAAAAACCTCGTGGAGGTTCTCGTTACTCGTTACTCGTTACTCGTACGATTATAGTAATCCCGCCTTCTTGAGGGTCTTGTACGCGCCGTTCTTGTGGATGGTCTTGAGCGCGTTCGTGGAAAGCGTGAGGCGTACGGTGGTACCAAGCTCGGGCACGAAGATTCGGCTCTTCACCATGTTCACCTGACGACGCACCGTTCCGCACGGGTTGAACTGCGTCGCGCGCGTACGGTTGCTGTACCTGCCACCGACGCTCGACTGCTTATTCGTGATAGGACACACTTTCGCCATATGAGTTGCCCTATGGTACCATATATTACGCGGCATGCAAGCACTGCGACACCCGACGCACACGGTGCGTCCGACACCGCCGAAGATCATTTACCCTATTCCCAACAGAGCATGGACCCGTTCATCATTTTCTATATCATCGTACTCATTTTGAGCATCATCCTCCACGAGGTCTCGCACGGGTTTGCTGCGGAGTGGCTGGGCGATCCGACCGCTCGCCTGAGCGGTCGCCTCACCCTGAACCCCCTCCCTCACATCGACCCGCTCGGCTCGATCATCATTCCCGGGTTGCTCGTGTTCACCCACGCACCGTTCTTGTTCGGCTGGGCGAAACCGGTACCCTACAACCCCTACAACCTGCGCAACCAAAAGTGGGGTGAGGCGATCGTCGCAGCCGCAGGCCCGGGTGTGAACATTCTCCTCGCCCTCGGCTTCGGTTTCCTTATCCGCTTCGGGGGGGACGCCCTTTCCCCCGCATTCGTTTCGCTTGCGAGCATAATCGTGATCGTGAACATCATGCTCGCCATCTTCAACCTGCTTCCTCTCCCCCCACTCGACGGCTCCAAGGTGCTGCGCTCCCTGCTTCCCTACCGCGAGAACATGGCGTTCCAGCGGTTCGAGGCGCTGCTCTTGGGAGGTGGTTTCCTCATGATGTTCCTCGTGGTCTTTTTGGTGTTCCAGCTCCTCAGCCCCGCCATTCATCTGGCGCTCTCCTTCCTGTTCGAGCTCATTACCGGCATACCTTACCGCCTCTAAGGCACTGGTAAAAAGACGCCGCTCGTACAAGCACCGTTCCGTGCTTCACACGGAACCATGCAAATTCGCAGAATGCCACACCTTGCATGGATGTCAATTTGCTGTACACTAGGCTGCATATGCAAGAAAGAACAACACTCGCCCCACAGGCAAACCTCGTCCCGATGGTGATCGAAAAGACCCAATACGGCGAACGAGCGTACGATATTTACTCGCGTCTCCTCAAGGACCGCATCCTTTTCGTCACCGGCCCGATCGAGGACTACACCGCGAACCTCGTGGTCGCGCAGCTGCTCTTCCTCGACGCCGAGGATTCAAAGAAAGACATTCAGCTCTATATCAACAGCCCGGGCGGCTCGGTGACCGCCGGCCTTGCGATCATCGACACCATGAACCACATAAAGAGCGACGTCTCGACCGTGTGTGTGGGTCTCGCCGCGAGCATGGGCTCGGTCATTCTTTCGGCCGGCGCCAAAGGCAAGCGCTACGCACTTCCCAACAGCGAAGTGATGATCCACCAGCCGTGGGGCGGCGTGCAGGGCCAAGCGACCGACATCGAGATCACTGCGAAACACATCCTCGCCACCCGCGACCGCTTGAACAAAATGCTCGCCAAGAACACCGGCCAAAAGCTCGAGCAGATCGAAAAGGACGTCGACCGTGACTTCTACATGACCGCGGAGGAGGCGAAGAAGTACGGCGTGGTGGATCAGGTGTACAAAGCGTAAGAGCCATGCGGAAGAACGAGGAATGAGTACGTGTGGAGCGAGCGAAGTGCGGCCGAAGGGTCGCGTTTCGTTTTCAGCGATACACCCGTGAGCACGGGAGTATACGCCAAGCACTCCACACCCTGCTCGTGGTACACTGTCCTTACCGGCACCCATATGTCTTTTTTGCAGCTCACCCTTACGTACCTCGCCACGATACCGATCTTCCTTGCGGTCGATGCGCTCTGGCTTGCCACCATGGCGCCCCGCTTCTATCAAGCGCACATCGGACACCTCTTGGGGCCCGTGCAGTGGGCGCCGGCCGCGCTCTTCTACCTTGTGTATATCGTGGGCATCGTGCTGTTCGCCGTCACGCCGGCGATCGAAGCGCGAGCGTGGTGGCTCGCGGCCGGCTTCGGTGCGATATTCGGTTTCATTGCCTACGCGACCTACGACCTCACCAACCAAGCCACCCTCAAAGACTGGCCGCTCATGGTGACCTTGGTCGACCTTGCGTGGGGCACGTTCCTCACCGGCACCGTTGCAACGCTCTCGTATCTGGTCGCGATGCGGTGGATCGTGTAGTACGACCCGCACTACGAGACTGCCGGAACGACTCCTCCCATGAACTGGCCACTTCTCACCTCTCACCTCGGCATCACCCTTGCGATCATCATCACGTACGTCACCGCGTGGTTCATTGTTGCGCTCATTCGGAAACGCAATGACCTCGCCGACATTGCGTGGGGACTCGGCATCGCCACGGTCGGAGCAACGGCGCTCATACTTGCCGGCATCGAACACCTGCGCCTCGCGCTCGCCGCACTCCTCGTGCTTTTGTGGGGATCACGTCTTTCGTACCACATCTTCAAACGGGTGCGCGCACATACCGAGGAAGATTATCGCTACGCACAGTGGCGCAAGGAATGGCGGTACTTCCGCTTTCGGAGCTACCTGCAGGTGTTCCTCCTCCAAGGTGTCCTCATGATCGTCGTGGGTTACCCGCTCGTACACATGAGCGCGAGCGCCAACACCCCCCTTTCCCTGCTCGACGGTGTGGCGGGAGCGACCTGGCTTTTCGGCTTTGTCTTCGAGACCGTGGGCGACCGACAGCTTGTACGCTTCATCAAGAGCAACCCGCAGCCGGGAGCGGTGCTCGACTCCGGCCTCTGGCGGTACACCCGACACCCCAACTACTTTGGGGAGGTGACGCAGTGGTGGGGTATCTGGATCTTCGCCCTTGCGACCCCGTGGGGGTGGATGGCCGTCATCGGACCACTTACGATCACGCTCCTCATCATCAAGGTCTCCGGCGTTCCGTTGCTTGAAGCCAGGCTCATGCAAAACCCCGCATACCGTGAGTACGCAAGGCGCACCAGCATGCTTGTGCCACTACCTCCGACCGTTCTCACACCTCGCTCAGATTGAATACGGTTTTCCGAAGATGCCGAGGTGCAGCCGGGCACTGTAGGCGTTTTTGCATTTTTCTGGTAGGATGAGCGTACTGCGGAAGGTAATACCGCAGGTATGCGGGTGTCGTTCAATGGTAGGATGCGACTCTTCCAAAGTCGAGACCCGGGTTCGATTCCCGGTACCCGCACAACACACTTATGTCAAAACTCATCATGGGAATCGGCATTCCCGGATCCGGCAAAACGAGTGCGCTGAAACCTTTTGCCGAGAAAAATGGCTATATGTATGTATGTGCCGACGATATACGCGCGGAGTTGAGCGGTGACGCAAGTACACAATTGCCACCGAAAAAAGTGTGGGGTATCGCCTATGCACGGATAGCCGACGCACTTGCAAGAGGCACTTCGGTTGTTGTGGATGGCACGTTTGCAAAACCGGCGGATCGCGACTCACTTCTCACCTTTGCTCGCAAACATGGAGCAACACGCGTAGAAGCGATATTCGTCGACACACCACTTGAAGTTGCCCTTAAGCGCAACACTCTGCGAGACCGCATCGTGCCCACCGGCGTCACTCAAAACATGCACGACCTGCTGCGCACACGTCCACCGGATATTACCGACGGTTTTGATGCTGTTTTTGACCTCGATGAACATCATGCGATCAAACACGGCGTAACACTGCATGAGGGAGAGCCTCTTTACAAAGAATTCAAACGCGTTCGATAACACACCGCACCCTCGTCCTGCGGCATCTTGTCACTTCTTATCCAACACGACCTTGACCACGGAGAAAAGGTGAGCGATCCTGTATATGCCCCGTCACACCCTCGGCCTTCACCTCTTTCGGCGCGACTTGCGGCTTTTCGACAACACCGCGCTCCTGCGTGCGCTTGCGGAATGCGAACGAGTGATCCCCGCATTTATATTTGACTCACGACAGGCGGATCCGAAAAAGAACCCGTACTTCAGCAAGCGCGCTTTCGCTTTCATGATCGACTCGCTTCATGAGCTTGACGGAGAGCTTCGTAAAAAAGGGAGCCGGCTGTATGTCTTCGAGGGTGAACCACACAAAGTCGTGGCACAGCTCATCGAGAATGATCGCGTGCAGGCGGTATACGTAAACGCCGATTACACCCCCTTCTCTCGTGCACGCGACGAAGCGCTCGTGCAGGTGTGTGAAAGACACCAAGCGACTTTTGTATCTTGTGAGGACGCGACGCTTTCCTCCGTTACCACACTCGCTACACAACAGGGAAAACCCTACAGCATCTTTACACCTTTCATGCGCAACGCGATGACCCATACGGTACCTGCACCGAGGAGGAATATGCACAGCAATTACTATCGCGAGACGCTCGTGACACCGAGCATGGCAACCCACCTCTCACACAAGACCACACCCCTCACCCCAAGCCTCTCCCAGAGGGAGCGGGAGCCATTGGGGCGAAAGGGTGCGCTTGTAATACTGAAAAACACCGCATTCATAAGCGAGTACAAACACACACGCGACCTGCCCGCGGTGCACGGCACCTCTCGCCTCTCTCCGCACCACAAGTTCGGCACCGTTTCCATACGCGAAACGTATGCCGCCGCACGCGAGTACCGCGGGGAAGGAGCGCAACAATTCATCGCCGAGCTCTATTGGCGTGACTTCTACTACCACATTGCGTATCACTTTCCGCACGTCTTCGGGAAGAGCTTCCTCCCGTGGGGCGACCGCATCACTTGGTGTGACGACCCCGTTTCCCTTACCGCATGGCGGAGGAGTGAGACCGGCGTCCCCATCGTGGACGCCGGCATGCGCGAGCTTCTTGCGACCGGCTGGATGCACAATCGGGTGCGCATGATCGTCGCCTCGTTCCTCACCAAGAACCTCCTTGTCGACTGGCGCGAGGGCGAGCGGTATTTTGCACAACATCTCGTGGATTACGATCCCGCAATGAACAACGGCGGGTGGCAATGGTCCGCCTCCGTGGGTGCGGACCCGCGCCCGCTTCGCATCTTCAACCCATATACCCAAACACAGAAGTGCGACCCGGATGCGGAGTACGTCAAACGATGGGTGCCCGAGCTCAAAGAAATCCCCACCCACCTCCTCGTGGATGGCAAAGAGCGCGACTTTTCCGCACTTGCGCCCGCATATCCCGCCCCGATCGTTTCCTGCCGCGAGTCCTACCATCGCGCACGAGAGGCGTACGCGGCCGCAAAACACACTTGGCACACGTCGAAGGGAGAAGAATAGTGCAATCGGATGCGGGGGGTACGAAAACACATACGAGCTGTGACGACGTTATGAAAAGCCCCGAGGAGGGGCTGTGCCGTTGAGTCGTATCCGCGGCCCTTACTCGAATACGGGCACATCGGAAATTTCCGCACCGGAGTGTATGGTGTCCAACACCTCACGTGCGACCGCTGGCACATCAACACGTTCGGTGACACTTACGGGCGCGCGCTCTTGTTCGTCCTGCGGATACGTGAGGGCTGCAGACTCAACGACTTCGGATGCGGATACAGGAAGATCGCTCACCGTGTAGACCGATGCCACCTGACCTTCCTCACCGAATGAATACCATGCCGCAAACACGCCGCTCACTATCAACAACGCACTGCATGCACCGAGAAAATAGAGTGCCGGAAACATCCGTTCGTACGACTTCATACGAATATTATAGCACACAAATGAATGTAACACAAAAGCACGCACACCCGAAACCGAACATACCGAGCTGTCGACACCGGGGACCATCGAAGGGAACCGCGAGATGCCCCTGCAAAATACCGGTACTAGTTACGTAACTAATACCGGTATTGATTTCGCCGATTTCCACAAGTAGCGATCCGCTCGCTCCACTTCCCCACCCTACGACGCGAGACGCTTCGCCAGGTACTTGCGAAGATCCTTGTTGATATCCTTGCGGTCGAGCGCATACTCCATGGTCGCCTTAAGGTAACTCAAAGGGTCGCCGGTCGTGATCCACTGACCGTCCTCCACCTCTTTCGCCAAGAACCGGCCGCCATTGCGAATGTAGTTTCGTATCGCATCAATGATCCACAACTCATCGCCGAGTCCTCGTTCGGTCTGACGCAGAGAATCGATGATCTCCTGCGTAAGAACCATGCGGCCGAAGTCGGCATGGAGCGACGGCGCTTTGTCCTTCGCGGGCTTTTCGACGATGTCCTCGAGCTCGATCGTGCCTTTACGGTACTTCACGATACCGTACCGCTCCACTTCGCCACGCGACACCTTCTGGACGCCAATGATCGGTGCTTGTTCCTTTCGGTAGAGCTCCACCAACTGCTTGGTGAAAGACACCCTCGACTTCACCAGGTCGTCACCGAACGCATACACAAAGGGCTCGTTCTCGACCAGACTCGCCGCCGAGAGGAGCGGCGTGCCGTTGCCGTACGGGCCTTTCTGGCGGACGTAGATGAAGTTGGCCATACTCGAAATGCGACGCACTTCTTCAAGACGCTCGTGTTTGCCGGTTTTCTCCAAGCTCGTCTCAAGCTCGAACGAGCGATCGAAGTGGTCCTCGAGCGGCTTTTTGTCCCAGCGGGTGACCATGATGATGTCACGAATGCCCGCTTCGACCAGCTCCTCCACAAGGTACTGGATGATCGGCTTGTCAACGAGCGGAAGCATTTCTTTCGGCTGGGCCTTGGTGGCGGGAAGCAAGCGAGTGCCTGAACCGGCAACTGCGACGACCGCTTTGGTTATTTCCATAGAGCGTACTGTTGTGATTAACGGATAGCATTCCCCATGATACTCCCCACGCCGCACAATACAAGCAACGAACCTGTGGACGTACGCACTAGCGTCCGACGGGCATCGGGTCTATCATGGAACATATGGAAACGCACGACAAGACCGATACACGACCGAACGGCACAGGCCTGGCTCGCAAGCCCATCGCATGGGAAGCGCATGAGTATGTACATGTCGAAAAGTCACCCGACTGGTACTGGGCGCTCGGACTCCTTGCCATCGCCGGAGCGACCGGCGCGCTTCTCATGGAAAACGTGCTCTTTGCTGTTTTCATCATCATTGCGTCGTTCGTCGTCGCACTCGCATCTTCCCGTCAACCGAACGTACTACGTTTTTCGGTCACCCAACGCGGCGTACGTATCGACGACACACTTTACCCCTACAACACACTCGATTCATTTTCGATCGACGAACAGACCTCGGACGATACTCCGAAACTCATTCTCAAGCAGCACGGCTATTTCTCACACATCATCATCATCCCGATCGTAGATGTGGATCCGGATGATATCCACGACTTCCTCACCGCCTTCTTACGTGAGGATGACCACATCGAACCGCTCACCCACCGCTTCATGGAGTGGCTCGGCTATTAGCGTACACGAACGCGAAGAGCGGATGGGGTGCTGGTGTGAACGCAAAAAATATGCTACCATCATCGCGACAGCGTTCGCGCCGTCTTGGCCCTCGTAGTTTAATGGATAGAACGCGGGATTGCGGATCCCGCAATCAAGGTTCGATTCCTTGCGAGGGCACACACAAGAGAAACACCCGCCATGATGCGGGTGTTTCTCTGTGTTGAATTCGTGTGAACGTTTGAGGGCGCGTTCGGGGCTCTACTCTCCCGCCTTCTTTTCCTCCTTACGAGCGACCAGTTTGGCGAGTCGGGACTTCTTGCGCGCGGCGGTGTTGTCCTTGATGACCCCGCCCTTCGCGGCCTTGTCGATGGCCTTGTATGCCTTCGACAAGAGCTCGCTTGCGCTCGCACCACCCTCAGAAACCACCTTCGTGATCTCCTTCATGGCGTCGCGCATGGTGCGCTTGCGGCGAAGGTTGAAGACCCGCTTCCGCTCGCTCGAACGCTCCGCTTTTTTTGCTGACTTGGTGATAGCCATATATGTGTGTCTGTGTGCACAGAAGATACCATATTGCTCAAAAAAAGCAACTGTTCTCGTGGGTAACCGCTCACACACCTCGGAAACACCACTCCGCCAACGTGTTTCATCGAGAGACCACTCCGGGGCATTTGCCCAAGTCCAAGTCTCTCGCCGAAACACGTTGGCTTCGCTACGGTTTGCCTCGACAATGGTACGCGAAGGGTGTGAGCAGTTACTTCTCATGGGACGCATCCTCGAAGAACAACGGTCGAAAGCGGTCGTGCTACATCGGGCACCGCTTGGCATCACCGCATGGTTTTACCGGCCGGCAAGGAAGCAAACGTACGGGCGAGTACTTCCCATCGTCCGCACAATACCGTGTACTGAGCTTATTGTTGAAAAAAGCTGAACTTGCTCCATGAAAGACTGTCGACGAATTCCGACTCTGTTGCGGGCCGTGCGATGCCGGCACTTTCGTCACCACGCAAGAAGTAGATGTAGCTTAGCTCCGCTTCGGGTGTCCCCCGCTCTTGCACATACTTCTCCGCAATGTCCAAGGGTGAGACGATGCTTCGCCCGTTCACTGTGGATGTTTCGAACCGAAGCCCGCGCTTGTCCCCGCGAGGAAAATAGCTGTCGTACAGAAGCTCCGAACACACGAGCGTGTCCCGCGTTGCGAAGTCGAAGTCGAAATCGTACGGCTTGCCCACATGTGAGAACGCCTTCAAAAGTGCCTCGAGCACATCGCGCTTCGAAAGATCGGGGCGCAGCACCACCACAAAGTCGGCATCGGCGGACACCGGCATACTTTGCAGCACCACGCCGGGCTCTATGGCCTCAACGACCGCACGAGCCCTCCCGTCCTTGTCGGGCTCTTGGTACTTCGCGTATACGGTGGCGTACTCGGCGGCAAGAAGATCGGAAAGGGTGGCATGCCCCCGATACGGGAACTCGGAAGCGAAATACTCGTCCATGACCGCAAGGTCGCCCGTGTACAGTGCGGAGTGCGTCCAAAAGCCCGGTATGCCGACATTGCTCACGTGCCAGTTGCGCCGCTGCAACATGAGGTCGCCCGGTAGCATGGTCTCTTCCATCGCAAGCGCTTGCTCGGCGGTGATGAGGCCGTCTTTGCCGCGCGTCGTCAGTATCGCGCGGCCCATGGCGGTCGCGACCGTCTTTTGGATCGGAAACCACGTATCGAACATGCGCCGCTCGGCGGTGTCGGAAAGTACCTCGCCGGTGAACGTGAGCGTCGTGAGAACATTGTCGCGCAGGTAGGTGTAACTCTCTTCACCCTTCTCGCGCAACAGCCCATACCCTTGTTCGGAACTTCTTCCCTCGCGCGCAAAGAGCTTCATGTAATAGTAGCCGCCCGAAAGCCGAATGCGCGTCTTGGGCGCAAAGTAGCGCACGATCATTTCATCGTAGAGGTTATCGCGTCCGAATTCCTCGAATCGCTGATTGAGCGCCTTCTTACGATGCTCGTCCTCGGAAACGAGGAGCATGATGCGGTGCGTGATCTCGTACTTCTTTGCATACAGACTGTACGCAATGAGGAACGAGGTGATGCGTTCGCGCTCCATGCGGTATGGTATGCCCGCAAAGTAGCGGTGCTCATCGGTGAGTGACTCTGAGAAAGCGACCGCTTGCAGGAACTCTTCGAACGCATATGCAATATCTTCGGTCGCATTGGCGTCGGCCTCGCTTCCGGAAAGGGTCGCAAGCAAGGTGTTGCCGGTCGACTCGAGATAGTCCATTGCGGTTACGGAGGTGTAGAGATCATCGTTTATGCGCGTCGCAAGCTCGGCATCGCTCAAACCCGCAAACGGTCGCCGATCGAGCGGACGTAAGTAGAGAAATGTCGCGGAGACAAGAACAAGACAAAGCGCAAGGATAAACCTCCACTTCTCTCGGGTAAAGAAACGTGCGGTTTCCGTGTACGCGCGGTAGGTCTTCCATGTGGCGCGTCCCACGTAGACACGCCGCACCAACGGTATGAACGAAAGTGCGTAGATCGTAAGACCGATCATCATATGGAACGGGTAGAAGAGCCGCGTGCCAACGATCGCGAGCGCGATGAATGTCATGAGAAGCGAAATGATCGACAGGCGAAGCAATTCCTTGCGACGCTTCGAGAATGCCGCAAGCGCGCTTTCCGACATGGTGAGCACTTTTCCCAAACTGTTCTTTTTTTGCATATACACTATCGATCAAACCCGTTTCGCAGATCGGCGCTGAAGGTGGCACTGTACCTGTTTACCATCCCATTGTCGACACGATGCGACTCTTTCACGGCCGAAAACGGTGCGTCGTTCGTTATGACACCAAGCTCGTAGAGCACCTCGTCGAAGTACCCCGGGAAAAGCGTCTTCCAGGTGAACGGAAAGTCGACCGTCGATATGTCTTCGACCCGCCGCGTGAGCGCGTTCGTGCAGTTGTGCGTGAGCGTGTTATACATGCGCGGATGGGCGAATACTTCGTTTACATCTTGGGCGATCAGTGTAAAAAGGGACCGTGCTTGCGCCGGCGTGGCCTTGGTCGGATACAGGTACACCCGCTCGTTTCGAAGGTCGGTGCGAAGGCCGACCACATCCTCCTCCGAACCCACCACATACACCACTTCGAACTGTCGCAACAAGCCGAGGGTCGGCGAGAATTTCTCACCACGTTCACGGCGGGTTTCGAACGACACCACCACCTGCTCTCCACCGGAGAAACCGAAGCTGAGGAATATGTGTGCGAGCCCTTCGAACTCGTCAAAGTGGGAGATGAACACGTCGACATCGTGAAGCGCCGACAATGGGAATGTGCGCGTTTCGTAGCGCACCTCCGCACCACCCTCTTTGCGCCAATCGAAGTTGCGAAAGTTCTCGATGGTCACCACATCACCCGCAAAGGTGATGTGCGGTAAGCGCTCCTGTCCAAGCTCCCACATGCGATCGTGCGAGGGGCGAAACATGACAAAGAGTACGCCGTAGGCGACGGACAACCCCGCGAACACGTACGCGAACCTTCGTGCCCACGGGTGCCTTTCGAGGAACGAGATCTGCATACGACCATTGTACAAGCGTGGAGCCACCTCGCGCCACACGGAACACTCCACGCAATACTGTCGAACTCGCACGACGCGCTTCACTGCGTTATGATGAACACATGATCGCCCACCTTTCCGGATCGATACTCGCCGTACGAGAAACCCACTTGGTACTTGATGTACACGGTGTCGGCTACAAGGTGCACTGCACCGCACGACTGCTCGATCTCGCACGCACCGAACGGTCGTTTGCGGTCCACATACACACGGTCGTGCGCGAAGATGCCCTGGAGCTGTTCGGCTTTTTCGCACCCGAAGAATTGGAGCTGTTCCAGATGCTGATCGGCATAAGCGGCATCGGGCCGCGTTCGGCACTCGGCATCATCGGCCTTGAGAGCGTGGAACGCTTGGTGAGCGCGATCGGGCACGGCGACGTTGGGTACCTCACCAAGGTGAGCGGGGTCGGCAAGAAAAGCGCGGAAAAGATCGTACTTGAACTGCGCGACAAAGTGTCCGCCTTTCACCTTGAGGCCGGTACGCCACGCTCCGAAGACAGCGATGTGCTTGAAGCGCTCATTGCGTTGGGGTATCGTGCGGAAGACGCGCGCGAAGCCCTCAGGCAGGTGCCGCAAGAGCTGCGCGAACAAGGTGCCCGCATCAAGGAGGCGCTCCGTATGCTCTCGCGCCGATAGACCCTATAGTAAGTATGGAAAAATTTCTCGACATACTGCGTCGCTTCATTCCCAAAGAGCTCTTTCGCGCACTGCAGCCGCTCTACCACCGCTCCCTCGCTGCACTCGGCGCGCTTCGCTTTGGTTTCCCTTCTCGCAAACTCTGCGTGGTGGCGGTGACGGGAACCAAAGGCAAGAGCACCGTCACGGAGCTCATCGCATCCATACTCGAAGAGGCCGGCCACACGGTCGCGCTCAGCAATACGATACGCTTCAAGGTGGGTGAGGAATCGGAGCCGAACCTCTACAAAATGAGCATGCCCGGACGTTTCTTCATGCAGCGTTTCCTTGCACGCGCGGTGCGTGCCGGCTGCAGCCATGCGGTACTCGAGATGACCAGCGAGGGAGCGCGCATGCACCGCCATGCCCACATCGAGCTCGATGCACTTGTGTTCACCAACCTCTCCCCGGAGCACATCGAGAGCCATGGGTCGTTCGAAGCGTACCGCGACGCGAAGCTCTCGTTGCGTGATGCGCTCGCATGCTCCCCGAAACCGAAGCGGGTGGTGGTCGCAAACAGAGACGACCCGCATGGCACGCTTTTTCTTGAAGTGCCGGATGAGGTGGAGCGGCGCCCCTACTCGCTCAAACAGGCCGAGCCGCACAACGAGAACGAACGTGGAGTGCTACTCACGTTCGAGGGTGTTTCGATATATTCCCCCCTTGTGGGCCTCTTCAACGTGTACAACATCCTCGCCGCCGCAACGCTCGCTCGCGCGTTCGGCATCGCTCCGGAAGCGATCAAGCGAGGGGTCGAAAAGCAGACGCTCGTGAAAGGACGTGTTGAGAAAGTGGATGAGGGTCAAAGCTTTTTCGCGGTGGTCGACTACGCACACACCGCGGATTCGCTCGAAAAGCTCTACCTGGCATTCAAACAAGAGCGCAAGATCTGCGTACTTGGTAGCTGTGGCGGCGGACGCGACGCGTGGAAACGCCCCGAGATGGCGAAGGTGGCCGAACGCCACTGTGACGAGATCATCCTCACGAACGAGGACCCGTACGATGAGGACCCCGAGAAGATCGTGCGTGACATGGTGCGCGGCCTCGAAAAGAAGAAAGCGACGGTCATCATGGACCGCCGGCTCGCGATACGCCGCGCACTTACAATGGCACGACCGCACGACGCAGTGCTCGTGACCGGCAAAGGCACCGACCCGTACATCATGGGGCGGAACGGAGGTAAAACGCCCTGGAGCGACGAACAGGTGGTGCGCGAGGAGTTGCGTCGCATCCTCAATCACTAACACCGCGTGAGGAAACTACAAACATTTTTTATCGCACACGGGCCAAATATTCCCCATTCCTATGCGCGATCGAGTCCGCGCAATGTTTGCTATTGACATTTTATTATATTTGAAGTATAATGCAAAAAGTAGTCAAACCTCTGGAGGTGTCAATTGCACACAGTTCTTGTTGTTCTCGGGAACCAGGTACCGGAGGGTCAAATACGCCATCCCTACAGGGCGTACTGCGACATAGCAATCGATTATGCGCGTACGCACGAAGACGTGACCGCCATCGTCACCACCGGCGGATTCACGACCAAAGACGCCCTTGTCAGTGAGGCGGAGGTTGGCGCACGGTATATAGAGCGAACGTGGCAGAAGGTGGCCGGGGGATCGGTGTCATGCCCGACACTACTCCGTGAAGAGGAAAGCAGAACTACGCCGGAAAACGTCCGGTACACCCTCGAGCTCCTCTCCGGATCCGGACAAGCGTTCCAGAAGGTGGTTGTCATCGGAAGACGATCACAAACGTTGCGCGTCCTGGCTATGCTGTGGCGAAAGCGCGCCGCGGTAAGGAGTGCGCTTGGAAGCAAACCAACGATCGAAACAATCGCGGGTCCGAACACGGACACAAAAATTCGAAAAATGATCGATTGGTTACTGATAGCGCTTGATTTCCTGTCGCCGGATGGCGAAAACCAGTTTTACCGTTGGCTCAAGGTCCGTGAACGAAACGGATAAGCAACGGTACCTCGGCGGACCTCCCAAGGTCCGCCTTTTGCAAACATCTCAATGATTCCTCCCCGTTTATAGTCGCCGCGCTCCTTGAGCATCATGTCACACTTCCGAGCTTGCAATGCACCCTCTCGATGAGAAGATGGGCGAGCCGAATGGTTCGTCACTGATGATGTTACGCCACCTTTGCAAGCTCGTAGAGCACCACCCCTGCCGCCACACTCACATTGAGAGACTCCTTCTTACCGTGCATGGGGATCTCTGCGACCGTGTCACACGCCTTCAGCACCTCGTCGGAAAGACCATGCACCTCTTCACCAAAGACGAGTGCGGTCGGTCTATCGAGCACGAGAGTGTCATAACGAACCGACCACCCGCACTGCTCCACCGCAACCACCCGCACACCATCCGCCTTGAGTCGCGCAATGAGCTCGAGCAGATCGTCTGCATGTTCCCAGGGTATCATATCTTCAGCGCCGAGCGCCGTTTTTGCGATGTCGTGGCGCTTGCGACCGAAACGGTCGACCGGAAGCGGGGTGCATCCGCACAAGTAGACCTTACTCGCCCCCGCTCCGTCCGCGGTGCGCAGGATGGCACCCACATTGTGAGTGCTGCGAACATTATCGAGTACGACAAATAAAGGTGTGGTAAGCATGGTGTGCGCACCGCTGTATGCGCAATGGTATACTACCCCCATGTTCAGCATCTGGCCAGACCTCTTCGCCTTTGAACTTCTGGGCATAGCGATCCTTCGGGTAAGCGTCGCGTACCTTTTTCTCATTTCCGGTTTTAAGCTCTTGCGTGCCCTGCGTCATACCGTCGATACCACATCGAACCGACGTGTGTTCGGAACACTCTACGGCATCACAACGCTCATGATCGGCCTTTTACTTCTTGTGGGTCTCTACACACAGCCAGCCGCCCTTGCCGGCGCGGCGCTTCTCCTCTCACCGACAAATATGCGTGGCGGCACCTCGTGCGCTCACCACCTCACCTTCCTCCTCCTCGCAGCGTGTCTCGCGCTCCTGGTACTCGGCCCGGGTGTTCCCGCGATCGACCTGCCGATATAGCCCGCCGCCGATATGGCACATTGGACTCAGTGGTGATTTTGTTGTACCCTATGCGCTGTACCGCCCATAGCTCAGCTGGTAGAGCAG
>JAYRSE010000028.1:0-11399 GCA_041920275.1 Minisyncoccota bacterium
GATCGACCGCGCGCTGACTCCTTCGTTGTGTAATGTGCTGATAATGACTCGATCTTCGTACGTGAGTTGCGTATATGTTGTCCCTTTCTGCATGCACTCCTTAGTTTAATGGAGTGTCCTAGTTCAAGGGTACAGGAAAGCTGGTCCGGCAGATCCCGGAAGTACCTTGAAAGAGGAAAAACGATGAAGACTCTCATCGACGCAGGATCGGCCAAATTGGCTGGCTTGCAAATCGACACCCTGTCGAAGTATCGGGCGGGTCAACTCACCATGGATCAGTGGGAGCGTTTCAACAACCTCTCACCGGCTGATCGGGAGGCACGCTTCGGTGACTGGAAGGTGCTGATGTCTCCTGCGGAACCGATCAAATTCGACCTGCTCGTGGACCTCGGCATAATCACGGTGCCCGATGACTACGTTCATGCGACGCGACTCACGACGTTTGGAGAGAAGTTCAGTGACAAGTTCTGGTACTTCAACGACGACATCACGGACGAGCACTATCCGAACCCGAGTCGCATTCTGAAACCGGGCGACAAGCTGTGGGTGCGCGCCTTTAAGCAGGTGGTCGATGGCACCACCACCTCGGAAGATCGCATGGCATTTCTTGCCACGCAACGTGCCGTGCACACCGGCGCACAGGGTGCATCCCTCGTCTTCGAGCAGAAGCGTGCTCAACTGCCGAAGGGCAAGTGGTATGCATCCTTCGACGAGAAGAAACGCCTGTGGGAAGATGCCGATCGATACCATCGGGTGCCGCCTGTGACTGCCTATTCGGACGGCTACTTCCGCTTCTTCCTCGTGCCCTTCGAGCTTCCCTGGTGTGCCGACGACGCTTTCCTCTGCTTCTGCGACGTCGAGTAGCACTTAGAATCTGAGGCACTCAGGTCGCGCTTCGGATCTTAGGATCCTTGGGCCCTTGCTTTACCGCAAGGGCCCATGTTTGTATACTGGTGTTTGGAATTCATTAGCGCATGCGGTTACGGCTTCATGCCATAGAGTTCTCGTGCAAAGAAACAGCGAGTAATCTGCCGGGCACGCCTTGCAGATGAGGTTGCCTTTCATGAAAAAACAATATACGTCGGTGCAATGTGTGGGCGAGTAGGGATACGTATCCCAGACTCGAGATGTAAATACAAAGGAGAGCGAAGGCCCTCCTTGGTGGATAGGACAGCACATCGCATATAGCTTGTGGGGGCCGATCGATACCATCGGGTGCCGAATGTGAATGCCTATTCGGACGGCGACTTCAACTTCAACCTCGGGAACTTCGAGAATCCCTGGAATGCCGACAACGCTTTCCTCTGCTTCTGCCACGTAGACGGTTTCTCCCACTACTTGCGTGTGGGAGTTTTTTCAGCAAGACTTTTTCGCCATCCCCCGAGCATTCTGCCAACTTCGTCCAAAAGCAGAATGAGTGCGCCATACGTTTTATGGTCAAGCGTCTTGTGTTCCCACCCAATCTGCAGAAAGAATTTTAGAAGATCGGATGTAGCGATTGCTCGGGAAACCAGCGAAAGTTTTTCAAATTTGTCATACGCAAAACATCCCCTAAAGATAAGCTCAAGGAGCGAAAGGAATGAGTCGTCAATCTTGGTGCCGATTGTGTAGCGATCAATACGTGTCAGGTGTGCGATGGATCGGTGCCAAACCCGGTACGCCTCTTTCGCGCGGACAAGCACAAGGGGGATTTGTGGGGGGGGGGGGGACACTTGCTGTCTATCATGTTCACTCATACGTACCAGTCTATCACCACCATAGAACATCTGCTTGTGATATGGCAGAAATTTCTGCGTGGCAAACGATACAAGAAGGATGTTGTGCAGTTTCAAGCAGAGCTTGGGACTCATATCGCACAATTACACACCGACTTGGTACAAAAAACTTACGTACACGGTCCCTACACGGCATTTACTGTGGCTGACCCAAAGCCACGAAACATTCACAAAGCGACCGTGCGTGACCGGGTGGTCCACCACCTCATATATCACGCATTGTATCCATATTTCAATAGTCGGTTTATTCATGATTCGTACTCGTGCCGTGTCGATAAAGGTACTCACCGCGCACTTGACCGCTTTCGAGATTTTGCACGCGTCGTTTCTAGAAATCATACGCGCACCTGCTATGTGCTAAAGGGTGACATCAAGAAGTTCTTTGCAAGCATTGACCACAGGGTACTTATGGAGATCCTCGAACGACACGTTGTTGATCCTGACACACGATGGCTTATCGGGAACGTGCTTGCAAGCTTCAGTACGGCGGCCCCCGGCGTGGGGCTACCGCTCGGCAACCTTACGTCGCAACTTTTTGCGAATGTGTACCTGCATGAGCTCGACCGGTACCTCAAACAGGAACTTCGTGTCAAGCACTACATTCGCTATGCCGACGACTTTGTTGTTTTGTCGACAGATCGGCGGTATCTTGAGGATCTTTTGCCGAAGATGAGTGCACTTTTGTCCGAGACGTTACATCTCACACTTCACGAGCACAAGGTATACATACAAACGTACGGTTCAGGTGTCGACTTTTTGGGCTGGGTCCACTTTCCATACCACCGACAGATACGGACAACGACCAAACGTAAAATAGTCCGCGCGTTCACGGGCTACCCCACGCGGGAAACGGTCAATTCATATCGGGGTCTTTTGGGTCATGGGAATACCTATCAATTACAAAAAAGATTGCATATCGAAGAGTTTTGCGAGTAGTTGCTTTCGGGGGAACCGAGCCAATCAAGAGTACGCTCTCCGCTATGTCGAAACCTCCCCACCCATCAAGCACTCCCTGATGCTGGTTCCAACTGCGTCTACAATACCGCGCATATGAAAAGTCCCCCTCATGGGGGATTTTTCATATGCACGGTCGAGCGAGCAAACTGCTTTACTCGCGTAAGGGACTTGAAAAGCGGAGACATGTCGCGCAGCGACAGTCGAGCTCAGGTAGGAGCCACCCGCTAGAATTGGAGCGAGGTACGAGCGAACAATTCTAGCGAGGTGAGCTGACACCAAGTCCCTTCGTCCGCGCATCATACAGTTAGACCCTGACGCGAATAGCGTTGGGGTCTTACTGTATGACCGTGGCGAGGGACTTGAAGGGCGGAGGCCGCGAAGCCGGTCTGTGAGGAACGAACAGACCGTAGGCCGAGCCTAGACGAAGCGCACTTGCTACCTTTTCGAGCGTAGCGAATAAAGTAGCTAGTGACGCACCGTCAAGTCCCATCGTCTGCGCAAAGAAAACACCCATACAAAATATGGGTGTTTTCCGTCGGGCAATGAGACGTTTGAACTAGGGCGAATCGAATTTGACATGAGTTAGTTTATGTCATATATTCACTGCAGCAGTCCTTTCACAAACGGAGACCGAAAATGCTATACCAAACGTTGTCCGCCCCAATTACTGCGCAGGTTGAACTCACGACTGGTTGCAACAACGATTGTCTTTATTGCTACAACCATTGGCGTCACGACAATCATGTTCCTGGAGCGAACATGCATATTGAGCTTCTAAACAGGACGGTTCACGAGATAATCACCAACAAAGTATTTCAGGTTACCTTCACGGGAGGTGAAGTCTTCCTGATGCGAAAAGCCTTGTTTTCGGGATTGGAGCAACTTATTGGCGCAGGAGTGAGTTGTGCGGTAAATTCCAACCTCACTCTGGTGCGGGCGGATGACGCAATGCGCATGTACGAGCTTGGCCTGCGTGGTGTCATGACGTCTGTGTGTTCGCATGATCCGCAGACCCACGATCACATATCTCAGAATGTTGGTGCCTTTTCTGCAACAATGTCTGGCATGAGAATAATGCAAGAGGCAGGACTTTTTGTTGCAGTCAGTATGGTGGTTACAAGGCACAACGTTAGTCACGTATACGAGACTGGTAAAGCAATGCATAAGGCGGGGGTCACGCAATTCTTTGCCACCAAAGCGTCACCACCCGTTAACGCGATTGGCTTTGGTCAACATCTCGTGACACAACAAGAGTTGCTCAATGTGCTCGAGGAACTTCATCGGCTGAAAGAAGAATTTGGCATGGAGGTGGGCATATTGGAATGTTACCCACTTTGTGCGTACACCGACATGGAGCGCTACTCATTTGCAAGTGATCGGCGGTGCAGTGCCGGCATAACTACATGCACGGTTGGTGCGGATGGGGGAGTACGTCCATGTTCGCACTCCGAACTTGTATATGGAAACGTCGAGACAAACGGTCTGAGAGACAGCTGGAACATGATGGTAAATCAGCGTGATGGATCACTGTTGCCGACAGTTTGCAAAACTTGCACGTTGCTCGCTCATTGCAGTGGAGGTTGTCGAGTAGACGCCTTATGTTGTAACGGGAGGTATGATTCACCCGATCCGTATGCACAGCCGGAACGCGTCCATGAGGTAAGAGTGGCGTTGCAGGTGCCAGTATCTGCAAAACCTCACGACAGGTTTCGTGTTAACCCCACACTTCGGATACGAAAAGAGTCGTTCGGAGTATTGGCCGCAAGTGAGAGGATGTTAGCAACGCCGTCTTTGCTCACCAATGATACGTACACGTTGCTGTATTCTCTGGGGAACACCACTTTCACCCCGGGCATACTCGAACATCAGTTTGGCGTAGGTCTTTCAGATGCGTGTGCACTATGTGCCATGCTGGCGCGAGACGGGGTCATTGAGGCAATTTGACGGAGGTGCAGTATGATGCTAGTGTGATTATGGGAATATGCTCCCACGTTGAAAACGTAACTTGACCTTGGAGTAGTGTATGTACACGCAAGTAAATGGGAATAGCCCCGCCATGAAATTGGGGTATGCTTCGCTCTTGGCTACGCAGCCGGTCCGCGACGGTATCGGGCAAGACAGGCCGTCGATGTCCTGCTATTGCAACTGCGGGTGCGCCTGCGTCGTTCAGCCGGGCGCCACTTCGGAGCCTCGGAAACAGTAAGGCGACCTAGGTCGCATGAGGGGTATACGGTCTACGTGTACCCCTCTTCTTTTTAAGTCATGGAGACACCACAGCTCAACACAAATTTTGTTATTTTCCCCCCCATGGACGTTGAGGGCTTTGAGCTTATACAACCGTTCATTCGATTGGTCACATGGGAAAGGTTCACGGTACCAAGTACGCAGACAGAGATTCGGGAGCGGGTTATGAGCTTTCATAAAGAACAGGGGGAGCACATCGCACAGCATGTCAGGGACGTACGTACGCTGTGGGAGAAGAAGGTAGGTAGTTTTATTCAGCTTGCACTCAAATACTTTCAGCCAGAAGATATTCCAAGAAAAGTTTACACATGTTACCCCACTGTGTGGCCACTCATCGCGCGCGATCCGGAGCGGGGGTATGTATCGTTCCCCATTACTGGGGGTGCAGAAAGTGCTTGTGCTGTGCTCGCTCACGAGTTTTTACATGAATTATTTTTTCATCACTTGCACCGAGTATATGGCGATACGATACATCTTGGGTCAAAGGCGATGTGGGATCTCTCGGAAGTCTTTAATGTGTTGATGTTGAGTACCGAAGAATGGCAGAAAGTTTTCCCATTTGTGGTCAATGAATATGCTGAGCATCAGGAATTGCTTCAGACGCTGAAACCTGTTTTGGAGCAATCGGACTCATTGGATGCATTTATCAATATCGCATTACGAAAATGTGGCGGAAGTAGCGCGTGAAATGACTTCATCTACCAAAAACTCCCTAATTCCAGTTCCAACTGCGTCTACAATACCGCGCAAATGAAAGGTCCCCCTCCTGGGGGATTTTTCATTTGCGCGGTCGAGCGAGCAAACTGCTTTGCTCGCGTACGGGACTTGAAAAGCGGAGCCATGTCCTGAGCAGCGCGAAGGACGGGCGAGCTCGGGTAGGAGCCACCCGCTAGAATTGGAGCGAGGTACGAGCGAACAATTCTGGCGAGGTGAGCTGACACCAAGTCTCGTCGACCGCGCATTCACATCGACGTCAGAAATCCACCGCCTGTGCGGTGGATTTCTGCGTGGAGGTGGTAGACTACTATCAAAGTGATATGTCATATTCGGAAAGGCTCAACAAGTACCAAGACCGCATCCGCACCATCTGTAAGATACTGCTCGTATTGTGGATACTAGCACTTCCGTTTGCGGGCTTTGGTTTCGTATTTGGACTTGCAGGATCTACAGCACAGTACTTTGTGGTAATGGGTATTGGATATGCGGGTGTGTTGCTTGGTGGGGTAGCCACACTAGAAAAGGTGAAGTACTTTCCAGCAATGCTGGTCGCACTTGTGATATTGATTGCAGGCGTTATGCTGGATGCGCTATTTTGGAAGAAGCATAATCGGCAATTATGTGAAGACATAAGAAGCAATCCGGCTTGTGTGGAAACCGAACATGGTTTTGACTGTCCTGGTTTCGTAACAGGTAGATCAATTTGTAGTGATTGATGGTGTAGTTGTGGACGCAGTCTTCCGTATCTCAGTTCCAATATCGTCCCATAGACCGCGCATAGAAAACACTCATATTTTGTATGGGTGTTTTCCGTCAAGCAACGGGGCGTTTGAACCGGTATATTCACAACATATGCACGAACGAACAGTGCGATTACTTGCCAACATCCTCAGGGCGGATTACAGCATCAAGTAAGCGAGCCCAGTAGTCCTATCCATATTGGTATCGGGAGGATGACACAGTATACGACCGTGCGTGCGGCGGCATGCACGTTCTTGTTGTACAGGTAGACACCGAGTAGATAGCACACTGTTGGAATAAAGGATGATACGAATATGGCAAACTGAACTACCTTTAGAGCGGTATCGGGTTCATAGATCGTGGCAATTCCAAAGCCAGATATGATTGCGAGGGTATATGTCGCTGGCTTGTATAGAGATCCCAACCAACTGAGGTGTGCATATGTCCGACGTACGTCAGTAGAAGCGCCTTCATACGGCGCCGTGAGATCGAACACTTGTGATCTGACGAAACAGAAGGTCTTTCATATGCTCACGATATTCGCGTCCCCGCAAACTTTTCCCCGGCCATGTACTTCTCCACTTGCTTGAGTTTGGCACCGTTTATGATGGCGACCTCCATGCCGCACTTCTGGGCTTCTCGAGCCGCCACGGGGTCGAAGGGAGCGGAAAGGCCCGGGTCCCAGTGATCGGGCAGGAGTGCACGGAAGGAGGGCCAGTCGATGTTCTTGATCGGCTGCGCATTCTTGTATGCATGAGGATCTTTGTCATACGCGTAGTCGATGTTCGAAAGGTTGATGAGTTTTTTTGCACCGAGATGCGCCGCGATCTGCACCGCACGCAGGTCGGTGGAAGCGCCGGGGCGATACCCCGCAGCAACGATGAGTTTTGCAGATGATGGGACGTCCAGCACCTCGTCGGGATTGGTGATGATGACCGGATGCGCAATGTCGCGGAAAATGGTCCGCAGAAGATGGCCGTTCAGACGGGTGGCATGCAGACCGAGCCAGTCGAGGTCGTCGGGGGTGAGCGTGCTCACCTTACCCGCGGCATCTTGGTACCGCCGAGCGGTCTTTCCTCCGCCGGTAATAATGGCAAACCGCTTACCAGTAGCGACTTGCTCAAACACAAACTTTTTAAACCGCTTCAAAAAAGCGACATCGATCTGATCGGGTACAATGAGCGACCCGCCGACTGATATGACGATTGTTTCGGTGTTCATGTGGGTAACTATACCTCAGGAATGTGTGGGTGTGCTAGACTGAAGGCGTATGCGCGCAGGTGAGCAGCAAGCGACGACGTTACAGCAAGATCATTCCGATATGCCCCAAGGTAAACGGCCGATCAATCAGACGTTTCGTTTCATTCGGACATTGGGCGTCGCGCTGACCGCTCTGAATATCCTTGCAGTAGGCGTACCATTGTCACTTGGTTTGATCCGGAATATAAACTTGTTTGACCGTGTCGGGCAGTTTTCACTTGCAAAAGTCATGGTGTTTCCATCCTTTGTGGTGGGTGTTGGTCTATGCATCCTTGCGCTTATTGCGTTTATCATGCAAAAGAGGTTATATGTTGGGACACTGTTGCGGTGGGGCATTGCCGTAAGTGCTACATCATTCACTTCGTGGGTCATCGTCTCGTTACTTACGACCGTGGTGGCTAAACCCGTCATCTACCTCTACCCGGAAGTTACCACCGACGTCACCGTACAGCTCGACTACGACGGCACGCTCATTGCCGACTACCCACCGTATGACACCAAGATCGGTGGTTGGCGCGTGACCGCACAACCCGACAGTACCCTTACCAATCACGCCGACGGCAAGGAGTACAGCTACCTCTTCTGGGAAGGAGAACCACGCATACCTACAGATTGGGATCTCTCGACCGGCTTTGTGGTCGCGGGAAGTGACACGCGCGAGTTCCTGCAGGAGAAGCTCGCCGACATCGGCCTGACGCCCAAAGAGTACAACGAGTTCATTGTATACTGGTACCCGAAAATGAAGGATAATGCGTACAACCTCATCCATTTCGCAGGTGAGCAGTATACCGACACCGCGCCGCTTACGATCACTCCCGTACCCGACTCCATGCTTCGCGTCTTCATGGTCTACAAGTCACTTACACATTCGCTCGATATCCCCCCGCAAACATTTACCCCCTTCACTCGGACCGGCTTTACCGTCGTGGAGTGGGGTGGGGCGGAGGCATACTCCTTATGAGTGAAATGGTATGAGTGGGGTATTCTTGGATCACATGTTTTCACAACCATTATTCGGGAGAACTGTACAAACGGTATTCACCACACTGTTTGCTCTCATGTGCATGGTGGGTGCTCCCGATGTGCTTGAGGCGCGATGCCTTTCGGAATCTTTGACAATCGTATCATCTGCACGGTCGGTAGTTCCGGTCGCAACGATTTGTATCGAAGCGGGGGGAACCCTGCAGGCACCTATCAAGCCGGAAGGTGGTGGGCCGGTGTGCGGTGGCGGTGTCGGTTCCGGAGACGAGTGGCCCGAACTAGCGGGTGGTGGGGTGAATGTATGGCATATCTCCAATGCGAAAGGTGAAATGTGGCGCTTCGAGGTTTACTCGAATGCCAGCGTCGAGCCGAGCGTGGTGTGCACTCTGCAAGGATGCAGCAAGACCGATGTGCCGATCGTCGTGCCGACGATACCGCGTGATGAAGCGCTGATCGTAAAGCTCGGGGACCTCTTCTTCGCCATTGGAAGAATACTGCTTTTCGTACCCGAATACCTGCGAGCAGCGATGGTCTTTGCGGGAATTGCGGCAGTGCTGGTGCTCCCCCCTATCGTTGCAGTATTCCTGGCGCGCGGTCTCTCCGTGCTCGGTGTGCGACTCTACCTGAAGTACGGTAAACCGACATTGTTCGATCATGCAAAGTTCGTGAGACGCATCCGCACCCCCGTCGAGTTCATTTTCTGCATGGGGGCATACTTCTTCATGCTCATTGTACTGATCGTCGCCGGTATGCCACGCTGCTGACACGCACGGCACGGCGTGGTCGTTTTTCGGTCTGGCTGTGCACTGCGCACCCAAAATAGCGTATACTGTAGTGCATGCCGGCCAGATATTTCGCACTGCTGGGTATCTTTTTTTGCGCGTTTGGTTTCGTGTACGCTGAGGAGGAGACCATCCCCACCTTTGACGCACGCTTGACGGTGCAGAGCGACCGGCGCGTCGAGGTGAAAGAAAAGATCGTCTACGACTTCAAGGACCGCGAACGCCACGGCATCTACCGCGTGATCCCCTACAGTTATCAGGCGAAGACCGCCACCTACGAAGCGCGCATCAGCTCCGTCATGGTCTATGATGGCGAGGGAAACCCGCTCCCGTTCATCGAGAGCAAGGGCAACGGCGAGCTCACGCTGAAGATCGGCGACCCCGAGGCGGTGGTGTCGGGCGTTAAGACCTATGTGCTTTCGTATGTGGTCGAAGGGCCGTTCCTCTTTTTTCCCGAACAGGACGAGTTCTACTGGAACGTGACCGGTGTGTGGCAGAACGGCATCGGCGAAGCGAACGTTCTCATCGATCTGCCGGTGGGTGCGCAGGTCACCGATGCGACTTGCTTTCGCGGTATTGCCGATGAAAAGCGCACCTGTGAAGAGGGAGAGCGCCTGCTGAACGATCGGCAGGCCGGCTACCGCGCGAGCGCGAGCGACCTTGCGTCCGGCGAGGGCCTCGCGGTCGCCGTTATCTTTCCGAAGGGGGTGATAGCGCACGCGGAGAAACCGTGGAACGGCGAACGCTCGCTCGGGGCGCGACTTGCCGCACTGCCGTATGCGGAGCGTCTGTCACTTTTGCCCACGCTCGTGCCGCTCATCGTGTTGGGGTACTTGGGGAGCGTGTGGTACCTGCGCGTGCGCGATCCGCTCAAGTGTGTGCGCGTTCCGCGTGTCGAGACGCCACCCGAGGGGCTTTCGCCCGCGCTTGCGGGTGTCGTGTATCGAGAAGGCATCGGTCCGCGCGATATAGCGGCCGAGTTGGTGCAACTTGCGGTGGAGGGGCATTTGCGGATCCATCGGGTCGATCGTACGGACGAACGAGTGTGTACGACCGACCATATCTTGGAATGCGTGAACACCGAGCGTCCCACGGACCCTTTGCACGCCCTCATGCTCGAACGGTTGTTCGTTCCCGCACACCTCAAAACTGAGCGGGTCGGTGCGCGGGATGTGCGCGGCGTTTCGCTCGCAACATTGTATGGTGTATCACAAACGGTGTACGACGCCGTTGTGGATCGTCTGTACGAAGAGGTGGTCTCGCGCGGGTATGTCTTCGAGCGACCCGAGGCGGTCCGCAGGCGGTACTACTTCTTCGGAGCGAGTATGGGTGTGCTTGGTGGCGGTGCGTACGGTTTCGGTTTCGCCGCATTCGGTGTTGCGATGTGCGTGCTTGGTGTCGCGGGTATCCTGGCGGGGCGGTACATGCCGATGCAGACGACCACGGGAGTACGCCTGCGACGATCGTTCGAAGGGTTTCGCCGGCATCTGGAAACGCGCGAGGCAAGTATCGATCAAGTGGAAGCGGGGCCTCAATACGCCCGCTACCTGCCGTATGCGATCGCACTTGACGTCGATCGTGCGTGGGCCGTGCGGTACGCTGCGCTTGCAAGCGATGCGGTCGAGTGGTTCACCCGAGATGCTTCGAGCGCGGCGGGAGAAGTGACGGTTTCGTCGCTTGTCCACGCGTTCTCGAATGATGTGCAAGCGGTCTTTGCGTGCTCAGTCGGAGCAACACCGAGACTTGAAGCGTCGGACCGTGTCGAACATCCGAGTGAGGTGAAGGACGAACATGAACAAGCTAACCGTCGTGATCTATGATCGGCATCTTTGACTCGGGTTCGGGCGGCTTGTCGGTGCTGAAGGCGCTGCGGGATCGTGCGCCGCGGGCGGACGTGCTCTATTTCGGCGATCTCAAGAATGCACCGTACGGCGGAAAGACC
>JAYRSE010000029.1:0-18584 GCA_041920275.1 Minisyncoccota bacterium
AGAAGAGCTCGGTGCGCTCACGGTGCTCGGCATCGAAAAGCTCATCCACGAAGGAGCGACCGAGATCGTGAGCGCATGCAACAGCGTGTCGGTCTCGATCGTACTGCCGATGTTCGACATACTCGAGCTCCCGCGCACGAGCATTATCGAGATGGTCGGTCCCACAGTGGCGTCGTTCAAGGGAAGTGGTGCGCGGGTCCTGGTGCTTGCCACTCGAGCCACGGTCGAAAGCGGGGTATACCGCGAAAGCTTTCGTATGGTCGGCGTGGAGGCGCAGTGCGTTGCGGTGCCGGACCTGGTGCCGCTCATCGAAGCGGGTGCGGGTAAGGAAGCGGTGCGTGCGGAGATCGACGCGGCGGTGCGCCCGCATGCGTCGTCCGAGTTCACCCATGTGGTGCTCGGTTGTACGCATTTTCCGCTCGTTCGGGGTGTCTTCGAGGAGGTGATGCGCGCGTGCGACCTTCACGCATCGGTGTTCGACCCGGCTGATGCGGTCGCCGATGTGGTGTGCGCGCAGTTTGACACTGCGGGGAGTGGTGTCACTCGCATCATTATTTCAAAGGAGAGCGCGGTCTTCAAACGACTTGCGGACATGGTCGCTCCGGGCAACACGTGCCGCGTGGTCGAACGGACTTCGTAGCGTCGTGGGAAATTAATTACAGTAGTAGTACCGTAATTAATACTGTAAATAAAGCCGAAAGCCGAAGACCCGACCGTTTCTAAACCGAGGTCGCTGACATATCCGGCATTTCCTGCTATGCTGGTGACACAGCACGTTTTCTCTATGCGGTACGAAGCACTATTTTCCGGGAGACGCATCACCCAAATGGGTCTGGGTGTTCTGGGGCGAGGCGTGGGGGATGCCGAGTATCTTGCAACATGCGACGCAACACTCACGGTGACCGACCTCAAATCCGAAAGCGCACTTGCGCCTTCAGTGGAGCGGCTCAAGCGATACCGAAACGTACGGTTCCGTTTGGGTGAGCACCGCATGGATGACTTCGAAGGGTGCGACCTGGTGCTCAAGGGGGCGGGTGTGCCGTTCGATTCCGCACACATCGCCCATGCCCGCACGCGGGGTGTACCGGTCGACATGAGTGCGTCGCTCTTCGCGCGCATCGCGGGAGTACCGCTCGTCGGGATCACCGGCACGCGAGGCAAGTCGACGATCACGCATCTCTTACATGCGATACTGCGTGCCGAGGGGAGGGAGACGCTGCTCGGCGGCAACGTCGTCGGTGTGTCGAACCTGGCGCTGCTCGAATCGGTTTCGCCTCGGAGCGTCGGCGTGTTCGAGCTCGACAGTTGGCAATGCCAAGGGTTCGGCGAAGTGCGTTCGATAGAACACCCGAGGGTGACGCAGGGGCCGCTCTCGCCCACGCTTGCCGTCTTTGCGAGTTTTATGCCCGATCACATGACCTACTACCGCGGCGACATGGAGCGGTACCTTGCCGATAAAGCGCAGATCTTTCTCCATCAGCGCGAGTCGGACATTCTCGTGGTGGGGCGGCAGGCGTTGGATGCACTCAAACCGTACCGGTCGCGCATGCGTGGCATGGTCACGGTCGCCGATGCATCGGATGTGCCGCGGGGTTGGCGCTTACGCATACTCGGTGAGCACAACCGCTACAATGTGGGTATCGCCGTTGCGACCGCGCGCGCTTTCGGGGTCGACGATGAGACCATTCAAGGTGCGGTCGAGGCGTTCGAAGCGCTTCCCGGACGGTTGGAGCTCGTGCGCGAAGTTGAAGGCGTGCGGTACTACAACGATACCAACGCCACGACACCGGATGCGGTCGCCGCATCGCTTACCGCGCTCGACCCGGACCATGTCCGAAATACGGTCCTTATCGCGGGCGGGGTGAGTAAGGGGCTCGACGTGAGCCCACTTGCGAGTGTGATACGAACCGGCGCCAAACATACGGTACTCTTGCCCGGAAGCGGTACCGATGCGCTCCTTGAGACGAGTTCGCTTTCCACATCTACCTATACGCTTGCGCCTTCGCTTGCGGAGGCGCTCGCGTGCGCCCGAGAAAAAGCGGAGACGGGAGACGTGATCATCCTTTCGCCGGGATACGCCTCACACAACCTTTTTAAACACGAGTATGATCGGGGCGAACAGTTCGTGGCGCTCGTCCGTTCATTGTAACCGTTTGCATACCATGCATATCCATCTCATCGGTATCGGAGGGATCGGTATTTCAGCCCTCGCGCAGCTCTATGTGCACCTGGGGCACCGCGTGAGCGGCACCAACGACTCCGAGAGCCCGCAGACGCTCAATCTCGTGCGCGCGCTCGGGGTCCCCGTTTCGCGCACCGTCTCGGTCGAGGCATTGCCGTCCGACATCGATCTGTTCGTCTACAGCGACGCATGGCTCTCGCGCGCTCCCGCGTTCATGGAAGCGGTACGCTCGCTCGGCAAACCGACGCACTCCTATTTCAAGGCGCTCGGTGACGCAACGAAGAACGGTCGAAGTGTTGTCGTTACCGGTACGCACGGCAAAACGACCACGACCGCAATGCTCGCGAAGGTGCTTACGGACATCGGTGAAGACCCGACCGTCATTTGCGGGAGCATCATGGCAGAGTTCGGGAGCAATTTTCGTGCGGGCAAACCGGACCTCTTCGTCATCGAGGGATGTGAGTACATGCGGCACTTTTTGCACCTGCATCCGCACATACTTACCGTAAACAACCTTGAGCTCGATCACACCGATTATTTCAAAGACCTTGCCGATCTGCAGGATGCGTTTCGCTCATTGATGGAGTGTTTGCCCGTCGAAGGGGTGCTGGTGACGAACACCGATCTCCCGAACGTGGAGCCCGTGATGCGGGTGGCGCGGGCGCGCATTGTGCCGTACCAGCACGTACGGGTGCCCGCATTGCGAGTGCCCGGGGTGTTCAATACGGCGAACGCGCAGACCGCGAAAGCGGCCGCACTCGCGCTGTGTCCCGGTGCGGACGAAATCGCGATCGACCGTGCGCTTGCCGATTTTTCGGGCACCTGGCGCCGCTTCGAATACAAAGGGGCGACACCGGGGGGTGCCGTGGTGTACGACGACTACGCGCATCACCCTTCGGCGGTGGAGGCCACACTGCGGATGGCGCGTGAGGCCTTTCCGGAGAAGCGACTTGTGCTCGCGTTCCACCCGCATCTGTACTCGAGAACGCGCGACTTCATGGACGGGTTTGCGTCTGCGCTCGCGCAAGCTGATGAGGTACTGCTCGCGCCGATCTATGCCGCGCGAGAAGAGCCGGTCTCCGGAGTCACGAGCGAGGTGCTGGCTGGAAAGGTCACGGCGCTCGGCACTTCCGCACGTGCGTTCGACTCGCTCGACTCGCTCGAGCGGCATCTCGCGGAAGAGGGGGTGCTCAATGCAGGCGACTTGCTCATCACCATGGGTGCGGGCGACATCTTCACGGTCGCGGATGCGCTCGTTTTGAATGCGTCGTGAGCAGAACACATCATGATGTGCATAACTGGTGCGCCATGGGCCATGCGAGGTGGTATGCTCTGTTGTACATGCCCCCACAAAACCAAGAAAACATGCAATCGAACGATGAAGCGTCTTCACGTTCCCCGTTCGTACCCTACGGGCAAGCGCCCGTGGGTGGGTCGCCTGTGGGTGGTGCGGGGTATCGTGCGGGCTCGGACGACGAAACGTACTCCCGCCCGGGTTGGTCGTGGGCGGGTTTTTTCTGGGCGGTGCCGTTCTTGATAGCCGTTCGCAGGTATCGCTACCTGTGGTTTTTCTTGGGACCACCCATTCTTGTGGTTGCGGTGATTGCCGCCGTGTTCATGACCAACGCAAGGAGTGGCGGAATGTTCGGAGCCACGGGGTTTTTCTTTGTGGTACTACCCCTTGTTTTTCTCGGGGCGATGCTGTTCCTGCTCGGTATCAAGTTGTATCTGGGTTTCAAAGGAAGGGAGCTTGCCTCGACGAGTAAGACCTTTTCGAACAAGGAGCAGTATATCGGATTTATGAAAGCGTTCGACCACGGTGCTTTGGTCGCGTTCATCGTGGTGATCTTGTTGAACGTACTGATGTTGCTCCTCGGAACAACGTCCATGGTCGCCTCTTCTCCGGTGGAAGGACTTGGCGCACAAGCATTGAGCGCGTTTGCGTCGTTTCGAGCTGTCACGTGGTAGTTTTTCTTACACATTCCAATTCGTATGAACCTCGAGCAAGACCACACACACTCACTATCGGAGACTTCATCCGTGGCGCAGCCCTTCATGGCGGTTACCTCAGAGCGCGACGAGGAGGCGTATTATTCGCGCCCGGGCTGGTCGTGGGGCGGGTTCATGTTCAATGTGTTCTTTGCCGCATGTTTGAAGCGCTATTGGTACTTGCTGTGGCTGTTTGCTTTCTGGATCCCCTTCGTGAACATTTTTGTCGCACTCTGCCTCATGCTCTATTTCGGGGTAAAAGGGCGCGAGCTTGCCGCACGCAGTGCGGTGTTCACGAGCAAGCAGCAGTACATCGGTTTCATGAAAGGTATCGACCATGCGGGGAAGTTCTCGTTCTTCATAAGTCTCGTCGGACTTTTGGTCGTGATTATTGCTACAATTGTTCTGGCGGGGCTCGGGCTCGATTCTTCGCGCGAAGCCGCACACAGAGCGTCCGCAATGGCGACGGCTCGCAGTGTGATACCGTTACTCTCAATATGTCGGGAGGCGGGAGGAAGTGTCGAAAGGGAAATGCCGCAAGAAGGTGACCCGCTCTGCTCCACGTCCGTACTCGATGACACGTACCCTGCGATCGTAGATGGGTGGCGGTATCTGAGCGCGGAGGATGTTGGTGCGGATGATTTTCTCCTCACTCTCTCGAGAGAAGGCGTGTTCACTGAGTGCATCAAGTCAAGTGGGTCACCACTCTGCGATCCCGATACGGGTAACTATTACCAGTGTAATAGAGAGGGATGTGTTTTGTATGAAGAAGGAGGTATGAACGAGGGCGGTTATTCGCGACCCACTCCCTTCGGTTCCCCCGCCGACGATCTCGAACGCGAGCGTCTGGAGAAAGTTGGTTTCATACGGGCGTTTTCCCTCGCACGTGGCCTGATACCCATTATGACGATCTGTCGCGACGCGGAAGGAAGTATCGATGCGCTTAGCCCGTTGCCGGGTGACTCGATATGCGGTACGGTGAGTGTGATCGATGATGTATACCCGGAGTTGCCGGAGGGTTGGCGTTACGGTTCGGTTCGTGAGGACGAAACACGCACATTCGTGTTCAGCATTACTGACACAAAACGTACGATCGAGTGTGACGTCGAATCATGCAGGGAGGTGCCCGTGTACGCAGAGTAACCCCCCGGCGCTCTGCGATCGAAACAGCCGTGCCCATTTTTCGAATACATTCAGGTGCCGATTGTTCGGTATCGGCTGTCAAGTGGGAAATTCTCCTCTATCAACTCGTTTTCCTCCCATTTTCCCTACGTTATCCACAAGCTTGCACACAGGTTATTCACAATACCCCCATGTCGGGTGGTATACTCTTGGTACCCCCTGATCTACTCACGCGCGTGTTTTCTTTCGGCGCGCTTGCATACGTTGCCGAGCGACAACGCAGCGTATTGTTTTGTGTGGTACGACCACATAAAAAAGGAAACGCCCCCGTATGTTTTCACCATCACGCAGATGCGCGTCGCGGCATCGGTATGTCTCGACGTCGCTCATATTCGCTTGCATACTCTGGGCAACCGGACTCCCGGTCCTTACCCGCGCGCTCGCGCTTCAGGTGAGCGATCTCAGTGACACGCTCTCCACCAGCAAGCCAGGCGTCGGGGCCAACCACACTATTCTCTTCACGACACCGAGCGGGGTTCCCGCCGACGGTTCGACGATCGAAGTAGACCTGCCGGTCGGTTTCGACGTCTCGCTCATTACCGAGGATGACGTCGATATCGCAGATGATGGTGTGGAGCTTACGACCGGTGCCGCCTGCGGCGCCGTGCAAGCATCGGTGAGCGTCTCTCTCCAGACGGTCAGTATCGCGGTGTGTTCGGGTGGCGGGGGAGCCATAGCGCCCGGCAGTGTGGTGCGAATCAAGATTGGCGACCATGCGGTCGAGTCCGGTGTCGGTACCGCACAGATCGTGAACAGCCTCGCGCTCGGCTACCACGAGATCGGCGTGGGTGGCACCATGGAAGACGCAGGGTACACGGGGGTCGTCATTATGGAATCGGTCACCGCATCGGGCGAGGTGGAGACGTACTTCGGTTTTTCCGTAGGCGGGGTCGTACTCGGCGAATCGGTGAACGGTGACCTTACGCTCACGACCGGCACCACCACCGCCACGTCAGTTCCTTTCGGTCTGGTCAGTTATGGCAATGAATACGTGTTGGCACAGGACTTGTTTGTGACGACCAATTCCGGCGGCGGCTTCACCGTGACCGTCGAGGCGTCGGGCGACCTCGCTTCCACCATCGGTTCCACCATCGATCCGTTCGCGGATGGTGGTGCGGACGCCGTACCGGCTCCGTGGGCGGCTCCTTCGGCGGTCGTGGGTAATGCGGATACGTATGGACACTGGGGTATCACCACCGAAGATATGTCACTTTCGGACGGTGATTCGTTCGATACCGCACGCTATGCGGGCAATTTCATCGGAACGCCACGCGAGATCATGTACGCAACGTCGAGTGCGGACGGTACGACCGCACACATCGGAGCCACACGGGTCGGGTACAAGCTCGAGACGTCGGCAATGCAGGAAGCGTCCCGTGAGTACCGTACGGATGTTCGGTACGTTGCGACGCCGATATTCTGAACCGTAGACCTTCCGCATGCCGCATTGGTGCACACCTCGCACCCTTTCATTTTCTCGAGCGCGCTGGTATGCTCAGGTCTACGTATGCATCCCGTACTCTACATCGTGGCAACGCCGATCGGCAATCTGGAGGACATGACGCTCCGCGCTCTGCGCGTGCTCGGGGAATGCGATGCGGTCTTGTGCGAAGATACGCGTGTGACTCGCAAGCTGCTCGTACATTACGGCATTGATACTCCGACGATCTCGTACCATGAGCACTCCGGTTCCACCAAGTATGAAAAGGTGTACGAGCTGCTTTCCGAGGGAAAGACGCTTGCGCTGGTGACCGACGCGGGGACCCCGGGCATCTCCGATCCGGGGGCGCTACTCGTGGAGTATCTGAGAACCGCAGTGCCCGATGTACGCATAGAGCCGGTGCCGGGCCCGAGCGCACTCGTTGCGGCACTGTCCGTGTGCGGGGTTACGGCGCCCTCGTTCACGTTCCTCGGGTTTCCTCCGCACAAAAAGGGGCGAAAGACCTTTTTTGAGAGGGTGGCTGCAAGCGAACATCCGGTCGTGTTCTATGAATCGATCCATCGTCTGGTGAAAGCGCTCGAGGCCCTTGCAAGCTCGCTTCCGGAAACGCGCCGGGTGCGGGTGTGCCGTGAGCTTACAAAGTTGCATGAAGAGGTGGTTTCGGGAACGGCGTCCGAGGTCCATGCACACTTTCTTGCGCATCCCGATACGGTGCGAGGCGAGTGTGTGGTGGTGGTTTCGTGATAGTGCGTGTTCTCGCACGCATGTTTGGATGCGATGGTACGAACGAGCACCTCGTGCGCGCTTTTTCTTGGCGCCGCTTCGCGGTACAATGGGGTCATGTACAAAGAGAGCGTACTTTTCTTCTTAGGTGTCGCCGTGTTTTGCATGCCGTTCTACGGTTTACCGCTTGCTTTTGTGGAGCCGGTACAGTTCGGTGCGGGGGTGTGTTTGTTGCTCCTTGCGCTTGCATACCGTCTCGAGCGGCGCAGGACCATGCGTGACGAGTCCGAGATGTTGCATGCGGAGCATGACCCGCATGCACATGTGTGATCGACGCATAATTGTTCACGAGGATAAGGCTGCATGGTGGCATTATTTCCCGACGCTTTCGTCTTTGTGTCTCGAGCGCGTCGAGTAAATAGGTCACACCGTTTTTCGGATCGGACCATGTCATGTAATCATTGAACGTATATGCCGTACAGACGACCGAACGCGCGACACATCTCCCTCACGCTCTTTTCAGGAGTTGCGGCCGCGACGCTTTCGGCTGGGCTTTTTTTTCTCGTTCCGATATGGACTCCCGTCGTGTATGAAGCGCAAAAGCAGACAGACGACGCACCTCGACTTGCGGTCGTTTCGGAACAAACGGGCGAACCGGTGATGGAGAACGCGGTCGCGTCATCCGCACCTTCGGTATTCTTCGCCTCCGGTACGCCACGGTACGTGCCGGTACCGGATGCCGTGAAGGCGCTGTACATGAGTCAGTGCGTTGTCGGTACTCCCTCGTTTCGCAACGACCTGGTGGCACTCGTGGAGGAAACGGAGCTGAACGCGATCGTGATCGATCTCAAGGATTACACCGGCAAACTTGCGTTCACCACCGACCATCCGGATCTTGTGGGGTCGGTGTCGGATGCGTGCGGCGCTCGCGATATGCGCGAGTTCGTTGCATCGCTCCATGAGAAGAATATCTACGTGATCGGTCGCATAACGGTCTTTCAAGACCCGTACTACTCGCTTGCACATCCGGATCTTGCGGTACAGTTCGCGAGTCCCGCGGGTGCGGTGTGGAAGGACCATAAAGGCCTTTCGTTCATCGATGTCGGTGCGAAACCGTACTGGGACTACATCGTGACGATATCTCGAGAAGCGCATGCGCTCGGTTTTGATGAGCTCAATTACGACTACATACGATTTCCCTCGGACGGGCCGATGCAGAACATCTCCTATGCGTGGGCGAAGGATACGGAGAAACAGCTCGCCCTGGAGGAGTTCTTTGTGTATCTGCATGAGGCCATGAAGGACCGTTCCAAGTATCCTGCGGGCGTGGAACCGCCGGTCATCTCCGCCGACCTTTTCGGTATGGTCACCACGAACTACGACGACCTCAACATCGGGCAGGTGCTCGAGCGCGCATTGCCGTACTTCGATTACATCGCGCCCATGGTGTACCCTTCGCACTACCCGAAGGGCTTCAACGGCTGGGACAACCCCAATACGGTCCCGTACGCGCTCATCAAGTTCGTGCTCGATGCCGCCGTCCGGCGGACCATCGCCACAAGCTCTCCCATAACGGTGCGGGGTGGGGAAGCGGTGATGTCGACCGTACTCGTTCCGGGTACCGCGAGCGGAACGGCGACGACTACCAAAGAGGTCGCGACCGATCTCTTCACCAAGGAGGTGTACGACAAGGACAAGATCCGGCCTTGGATCCAGGATTTCGATTACGGAGGCACGTACGACGCTGCGGAGGTACGAGCGCAGATACAGGCCACGTACGATGTGGGGCTCGATTCGTGGATGCTATGGGCGCCAAGCAACAGGTACACGCGAGATGCGCTCGAGCCGCCCGTGGACGGGTAGGTCGCTCGAGAGCGTACTTGAACGCTCAGGCAAAATTACTCTCGAACGTTGCCTTCTCCACTTGATAGAAGATGCCGGTCGGCACTCGGTCGTCCTTTTCTCCGCGCACCAGCTTGAACGCGGAGTCGAGTCGTTTGGGGTTGTGTGTTGCGTCGAGCCGATACACGCGCTCTTTGAAGTGTTCGCAGGTGTCGAAGAAGGTGATGCAGGGCTGGATGATCTCGACGAACGCGAAACCCTTATGGCGGATCGCCGCTTGCATGATCTCCTTGGTGTGCGCGATGTCCGATGCGAAGGTTCGTGCGACGAATGTGGCACCCATCGCAAGCATGATAAGCGCGGGGTTCATCGGTTCGTCGAAACTGCCGTCGGGTGTGGTGCCCCCCTTGAAACCCTTGGGGCTGGTCGCGGTCGCTTGGCCGGTCGTGAGGGCGAAGACCTGGTTGTTGTGCAGAAAGATACTGATGTCGGTGTTGCGGCGTGCGGCGTGCGTGATGTGGTTCATGCCCTCCGAGAACGAGTCGCCATCTCCGGTAAAACCGACCACGGTCAGTTTCGGATTCGCCAACTTTACCCCGGTCAGGTTGGGGATAATGCGTCCGTGAAGTGAGTTCAGCGTGTTCACCTCAAGGTAATCGCTGATCTTGCCGTGGCAGCCCACACCCGCACCTGCGACCAGGTCGTGTAGCTCGAGCTCGCCCGTTTTCACCATCTCTTCGACCGCCATGCGGAAGGACACCAGTATCTGGCTGTTGGGGCAGCCGGGGCACCAGGTGATCTTTATGTCGGTGGCTAGGTCTATGCTCATGGTCGTTGGTGTTGATTGGTATCTGCTAGGATCGAATGTGGAGTGCCGTTTCGTAAGGTACCCGTACGCGTTTCGGCACGATCAGCGCTGTGGGTGATAGCAACGTGTCCGTTATGCGTGTCATAGGTATCGTTTGATCTCCTCCGCCAACTCCACCGGAGTGAACGGCTGTGCATCATACTTCAGGATCTTGTTGACGATTTCGATCGACGTTTTCTCACGGATGAGCGCGGCAAGCTGTGCGGTGTGATTCGCCTCGACGTCGACCACCACTCGCGCTCCCGCAAGCTCCGCTTTCACGCGGTCCGCATCGAATGGTTCCATCCAGAGCACTTGCACGAGCTTCACGGGGGTGTCGAGGTGACGCAACGCTTCAAGTGCCGCGCCTTTGGTCGAACCCCAGCACACCACCACCACGTCGGCGTTCGGATTGCCGTACGTCTTGACGGTGGGGAACCACTTGAAGTCCTCATAGAGCCCGGCATACTTGCGAAAGCGCTTGTCCTGCATCTCTTTGACCTCGCGCGCATCTTCGGTCGCCTCACCCTCTTCGGTGTGCTCGTAACTCGTGGCCTTTACGACCACGCCCGGGGTACCGGGAAAGGCGAGCGGCGAAACGCCGTCCTGAGTGATCTTGTAGCGTTTGTAGCTCCCACCTACCGGTATTGCGCGTTTGCCCAAGTCGGGTCCCTTACTTGCTTCATCCAACGTCACGCTCATGTAGGATTCGGAAAGATGCTTGTCGGAAAGGACGATCGCGGTGAGCTGGTACTTCCATGCCAGATTGAGCGCGTCGGCGGCACACACGAAGCATTCCTCGACGTCACCGGGCGCGATGACCACTTTGGGGAACTCACCGTGACCCGCATGCAAGGTGAACTGTAGGTCGCCCTGTGCGGTATGGGTGGCGACACCGGTTGCCGGTCCCATACGCATGCTCTCGAGGATCGCAAGGGGAAGCTCTGCGACACCCGCAAACGCGATGCTTTCTTGCATGAGCGCGAGTCCGCCGTTTGCGGTGCCGCACGCGACGCGTTTGCCCGCATAGCTCATCCCGAGCGCCACGTTGATGACCGCTATTTCGTCTTCCGGATGCACCACCTTGAGACCGCGCGCCTTGCCGGCCTTTGCGAGGTACTGGAGCGTGCTTGTGGAGGGGGTCATGGGGTATCCCACGTACGCCTCGAGCCCCGCCGCCATGAAGCCCTTGGCGACCGCTTTGTTGCCATCCATCACTTCTCCCGCCCGCTCGGGCTTTTGCGGCAATGCGGCTTTTTCCTGTGAGTATTCCTTGGCACGCATATGCATGTATCCTTTTTCGACGAGCTTCATGTTCATTTCGGCCCCCACGTTCGCGAAGACCGTGTGGGCGAGCTCCTTCACATGCATGAGCGTAAGGCCGAGGATGTACGCGTATGCCCCGAATGCGGCGGAGGTGCGAGCGACCTGGGGCGCCTTGCACTCATCGGCGATCTGCTTCATGGGAAGGGGGATGAGCTCGATGCCGATGTCTTTGAGTTCGGGCAGGTATGCGGTCTCCACGAACACGCGTGCGCCTTGTTTGAGCTCGGAAAGGTGTACGCGAACGCTCAACGCATCGACGGCGATGAGTGCGTCGAGCGCGCGGTAGTCGGCATGGACCGTATCCGGCGCGTAGGTGATGCGTGCGTAGTTGTGCCCGCCCCGAATGAGGGAGGGGTAGTCGAACGACGAGAAGGTCTTGAACCCGAGCTCGGTGAAAAGCTCACTGAAGTTGGTGCCGGCCTCGCGAACTCCGTCGCCCGCGGCGCCACCGATCGCAATGGTGCGTATGTGTGAAAGACCGGCGTCCATGTAGGTGAGTATACCAACAGGTGGCCTATGCTACCAAGTGTGCATGTCCACGGCTAGCGCGGTGTTGGTGCGGTAACGACCGGGAAGCAGATCATCTTGACCTGCACATGCAGATGGTGGTGCAGGAGGCTTTGTGGCGGTACTATGGTTGCATGCAAGACGAGCTGAAGCAATTGGTGCGAGACGAGTACTCCCCGGAAGAACTGCGCACGTTGCTTCAGTACCTCACCGCGCATGACACGTTTACGTTTACCCCTCTTACCTCCGGTCTCTACCCGGCAAGCCCTGTCGGACTTGAAAACGGCAGGTACCGCTACGCGTGGGTGCGGGACAACGTGCATAGTGCGCATGCGCTTTTTATTGCGGGTAGGGTAGATGAAGCGGTTACGGTTGTGCATGCGCTCATACGCTATTTTGATGCACATGCGGCACGGTTTGATGCGTGCATTGAGGGCCGCGTGGACTTGAGTGACCCCATGGAGCGTCCGCACGTGCGGTTCGATGGCGACACGCTCCAAGAGGTGTCGGAGGTTTGGCCGCATGCGCAAAATGATGCACATGGGTACTTCGTGTGGCTCATTAGCGTACTTCTTCGCTCGAGTGCGCTCGTGTGGGACGACACGCTCGCGCATGTGGTACGGCGCACGGTACTTTTCCTCGGCGCCATTCGGTTTTTTGAGGACGCTGACAGCGGACACTGGGAAGAAGGCAGGGCGGTACGCGCGTCAAGTATAGGAACCGTGTGTGCGGGACTACGCACCGTACGGCCAGCCCTAGCGGAGCATGCGCCGGAACTACTTCCGACGGTAGACGCCCTCTATGAACAGGGTGTCGCAGCACTTGCCCGCATACTGCCGTGTGAAGCAACCGGTGCGCGCGAGTATGATGCCGCCACACTGTTTCTTGTGGAGCCGCTCGGTGAAGTGACAGGTATGGACGCGACACGTGTGGTTGCACGCGTACGTGAACAACTCATGGGTGCGGTCGGTATCGCACGATACCCAGGTGACGCCTTCTGGGGCCCTGACTATGACGCGCTTCCCGTGTCACTGCGAACCGCAAACGCGAGCACTGATGATTCTTTCCGCAGAACGTACGGGGTGCGTGGTAAGGGGGCGCAGTGGTGCATCTTTGATCCGCTCCTATCGGCGTATTTTGAGCGCACGTACCGGCAAACGGGGGATAAGGAGGCGAAACAACTACGGTTCTTCCACCTCAACCGTTCACTCCGTGCGCTTGTGGCACGCGACGAAGGACTGTACCTCCCGGAGCTGTACTACGAACAAAATGGCATCCGAACGCCAAACACCATTGTGCCGCTCTACTGGGCACAGGCAAACCTGCTGTATGCGCTTCAAACCCTCCTTGCGTAATACCACAACATACTGTGGAAGTGGGCAGTGCGCCGCGGTGATGCCTGAGGTATACTGCACGCATATTAGTTATCCATTGGTATGAACGACACCACACCGTTTGAGAAAATTAAAATTGGCTGGTTCGTGTTCTCCTGCAGTGAGGACAATACGATCATGTTCACCGAGCTTTTGAACGACCACTGGCAGGACTGGAAGAAGCTCTTTGACTTTCGGCACGTGAAGGTCTTGAAGAAGAACAACATCTTCGACGCATTCGATATCGCGTTCGTGGAGGGGGCTATCGCAAGTCCCGAGCATGAGGAACGTCTGAAGGACATTCGCGGTCGGAGCACCAAACTGGTCGCGGTCGGCGCGTGCGCGGTCACCGGCTTGCCCGCAAGCCAGCGCAACACCTTCACCGATGCGCAAAAGGAGGCGATACAGTTTCTGGTCGACCGCTTCGGCGCATTGCCTTCGGTAAAGAAAGTGGCGGACGTGGTCGCGGTCGACGCATCGATCCCGGGCTGCCCCATGAACACCGACATGTTCTTGAAAGCGGTGAACGGTCTGGTGGCGGAGCTACGACCGGAGGTGATGCGGTGAGATTATATACAAGCGATATCGGTTTCAAAGAAATATGAACGGAGGTACAATAAAAAATCTCATCTTCGGAGCGATCGCCATTTTGGCACTCGTGACGGGTGCGGTCATGTTCTTTGCGGATGGTCGCACGGAACAGGTGGCGGATAAGGTCTCGAACGGGGGCAAGATGACCGCTTCGGATGCTGAGTCGAACGAGGTGCTTTCGAACACACGTGACCTTGCGGAAGAAACGGGTGCGATCGATGGTGGCGATGGTCTGAATGACGAGGGTGTACACACGACCGCTCCCCAACGGACGAGCGAAAACAGGGTGACCGCGTACATCACATCAATCGAAGGTGGCTCGATCACCCTCGATCACTTCGATCTGCTTGAAGGGAAGTCTGCGTTCGATGCAAAGGTCACTGACGGTGAATGCACGCCCGAGGATGCCCTTGGTTGGGAGCAAGAGCTCGGGTCCCCCTGTTTCCCAAATGGTGTGGTGTATTTTCGTAACAAGAACACCAAGTTGCGGACATACAAAGCGTCCCCAAACGTGGTGGTCGTTCGAACGTCCGCTTTTGACACTTCCTCGGATGGGACGGGGGTAGCGGAAGTGTCTCTCGATGAATTGCAAAGGGTCGATCGGTATACCGAGCTCCCATTTCGCATCACCTTGGATGCTGACGGTGTCATTGTTCGTATGGAGGAGCTCTTTCGACCATAACGAAACCGTTTGGGCCAATGTTTTTGAGTGTCAAAAAACCCACTCATCCTCATTCTAACTAACCACTCATTCTCACCATGCACCAAATCAACATCGACCTCGAACATATCACCAAAATTGAGGGTGACGCATCCATCCGCATCACGATGGAGGATGGCAAGGCGACCAAGGTAAATTTCTCGACCGAGGAGTACAAGCGCTTTTTCACCGAGGCGATGAAGGGGAAGAACATCATGGCCATACCCGCCCACCTGTCGCGCATCTGCGGCACCTGCAGCAACGCGCACATCATGGCCGCGATAGAGGCGTGCGAGATGGCGCTTGATATCCAACCGAGCGAGCAAACGGAACGGTTGCGCGCACTCACCATGCACGGCCTTACCATTCGCGATCACGCCCTGCACCTGTACCTTTTCTGCATGCCGGACATCTACGGCAAAGATGCGTTCCTCGACTTTGACGAGAACGACCCGCACGAGCATCAGCTCTTGCATGATGCGTTCGCGATCAAGGCGGCGGGGAACATGCTTGCGGTCACGATCGCGGGCAGGAGCGTGCACGCCATGTACCCCACGATCGGCGGCTTCATCAAGTTCCCGAGCGAAGAGCAGGTAAAAGAGGTGACAGAAAAGCTCAAGAGCGTACGCGATGCGGCATTGCGGTGCGTGGAGGAGTTTGAAAAGGCGCCGTTCCACTTCGACCGCAAGACCGACTACATGGCGCTCTTGCCCGACGAAGGGTACAGCTACATAAGCGGCAAGATACGCACAAGCAAGGGCGACGTGTACGACGAAAAGCTCTACCGCGAGCTCGTGGAGCATGTGGTGTTGCCGTACTCGCAGGCGAGTGCGTACGAGTACAAGGGAGACCCGTACATGGTGGGAGCCCTTGCGCGTATGAACATCGCGAAGGATAAGCTTCATCCGAAGACCAAAGAGTCCTGCGCTCGCGCGCTCTCGCTTTTCCCGTCCACCGACATCTTCCACAACAATCTCGCACAGGCGATCGAGCTCGTGCATTCGATCGACGATGCGATCGACCTTCTGGAGCAATTTCCGATCGAAAAGGAAGAGTTGGTGAAAAAGCCATTCCGCGAAGCGACAGGCATCGGCGTGGTCGAGGCGCCACGCGGTGCGCTTTACCACATGCTCCACATCGACGACACGGGCACGGTCGTGAACGGTGAGGTCATCGTGCCTACGGGTCAGAATCAGATCAACATCGAGGAGGACGCGGGAAGAATGATGGAAAAGCTCTGGGCGGAAGGTGTGCGCGACGAAGCGGCGATAACCTGGGAGCTCGAGAAGCTCATCCGCGCCTATGACCCGTGCATGAGCTGCGCGGCACACTTTTTGAAGCTCAAATTGGAGGTAAAGTGATCTATGAGAAAGCGCGACCCGAAGGTCGCGCGTGGTACGTATCCTATCTCTCGTGATTTTTTCGCTGAAGTGCCAAACCGCGAACTATTGCGCCGTATGCAACAGCACGCCCCACATCGTCCATGCGCTGGTTTTCATTCAGTGCTTCACGAACCGCTTGTGTATCAAACGCTTCAAATGGTGAATGGCGTGAAGGTTTATTGCGCGATTTTATGTGCATCGTATGCGGTACCTCCGGGTAGTGGTGAAAGAACAAAAGAGCCCTCCGAAGGGCTCTTTTGAAGTGTCAGGAGTGTGACGCCTCAAAACAACCCTTCGGCGGGCTTGGTAATGCGAATGATACGAGCGGTTTGCGAGGTGTATCGCATACCGTAATGGTACTACACCGTCACAACGGCGCAAGTACACGAGTATGCACTGACGTGATGTACAACATCCGCCCGGACGGCGAACGTCCAAAAAGAATTACGTAACTATTACTTGTATTAGTTACGTAATTCTTTTTGGATCGCCGCCTCAAGCCACGCGACGGCCTCCCGTTCGTCACGGTGCGGTGGCAGGCCGAGTATCGTCGCATCGTCTATTTTCCCGAGCTTCTTCAGGAACATGAGGTTCGCATACGCGTCGAAGTCGTGGCAGGTCACCCGTGGCGCCGCCATGAAAGCGGCAAGCCCGCGTATCACCTGAGGTTCGGCGATGTTTTCGACCGTGTCGATGATGAGCGGGTGTCGGAGCATATCCCACTCTTCGTTGGGGTCGAGCACCTCGAACGATACCTCGGGCAGTGTGTCGCGCAGTGCGGGGAGGATGCGCAAGGGTAGGGAGTCGAAGGGAAGGTCGGTGTTGCCGAATACGAAGACACGTTTCATGGTGGTGAGTATAGCGTACTTGGAACACGTATGCAGCACCGTAACATCCTTGTTCGGTGTGGTATGTGAAAGGGGACACCCGCAGCGTGTGCGGGTGTGGGGGTCATGCCCGATGTTCGGGTATGAAGATCTTTCGAATGTTCCCTCGGGTGTCGTAGGCGACATGCGCCCACATGCGGTCACCGGTTTCGATACGGAGAGTGCTTCTCGGACACTCGGCAGGGAAAAGACCTTCATGGCCGGTTTCGAAGCGCACCCGCCATGCCGCGCTATTTGGACGAAGGCGGCATTCCACGATGCAGGGGAGGACCGGAGAAGGACCGGCATGCCGGTGCCAGTAGTCGCTCATGGTTTGGAATGTCACCGGTATGTCGTGCCGTGCAAGCTCTGAAAACGGCCTCGGGAACGCCTTTCGGACCAGGTCCTTCGGTACCTGCGCATCCTCGGTGACTCGGGTTCGAATCTCAAAAAGCTCCTCTGCGGTGATGCGTCCCATGATGAGCGCGTAGTCCAAGCAGAGCACGCCGTAGCATGCACAGAGGAAATGCGCTCGTTCCTCATCGGTTCGTGGGGCGGGCAAGTGGTCGTGCGGTGCGGTAAGGATCGTTGCGTAGGTTGCCAGCTTGTCATCGTTAAACATTGCGGCCTCCGGCTCAGTGTATTTCGTGTTCTTGCCCGATTTTTGCACATCATTACCGTTTGTCAACGTTTGCGATGCGGATCGCGTCGTTGGTGTGGTGGCGAAGGTCGTCCGCCTCTTTGGGCGTAATGACCTCGCAGGGGATGTCCCAGTGCATGGTGATGAGGTGGCCGGGCCGGAGCATGTCGAAGTCGTAATCGGCCTCGAGTCGACGCACGAGCTTTTTGTGCACCGGGGTGCCGAGTGCAAGCAGGTCGCCCACGCGCAGGAGTGGCTCGTACTCGACCGTGATCCACGGCCCCGCAACGTCGCGTACCGTGCCCCAGGACACGCGGCACGAATCCATGAAGGACACCCCGCTCTCGCCTCCTTTGTCGCCCATGGCGTGGGGGACGTTCAGCACATGGTGGTTGTGGTTCGGGAGAAGGCCGGCACCGATGCGCGACTCGAGCAGGCGAAACGGGCGGCCGGGGTACTTGTCCTTGAGGCGAAAGGTCTCGGTGAGGTGGCGGTGCAAGGCGCGTTGTTCCACGTGCGCAAGGAGGTCGTTGCCGAGCCAGTAGGCCTCCACCACCCGCGGGTCGAACGGGTCCTCGATGTGGTTCTCGGTCGCAATGTGGCGCAAGTACGGGTAGAGCGCTTCGAAACCTCGCAACAGTTTTTGGAGACCGAAGTCGGTGTAGCCGGCGTTCAGGTAGTCCCAGATCTCACGGTTCGCATCTGGGCCGCAAAAATGCAGGCGGTTGGGCCCGAACGCGTACCGGCTGCAACGAAGCACTCCGTCCATGGGGTAAGGGTAGCGTGCTTGGGAACGGGGAAGAATATTGACCGGACTCACTTTCTATGCTATTCCGCATGGTGGAACATCCTTCCTCCCCGCACCACCCAACTAGGACACCTCACTGTGGATAACGAATAATTCACTGGCCCGATAATAGTTCAGACACTGACGAGGAATGTCGTTCAGATAGGACTCTATCGAACGAAGCTCGCCGTCAGATACCGTGGCAA
>JAYRSE010000030.1:0-11258 GCA_041920275.1 Minisyncoccota bacterium
CGTTGTGTAATGTGCTGATAATGACTCGATCTTCGTACGTGAGTTGCGTATATGTTGTCCCTTTCTGCATGCACTCCTTAGTTTAATGGAGTGTCCTAGTTCAAGGGTACAGGAAAGAAATGCCCGACGTGGGGGCGTAGGTTACGATGACGTAAGTGACCCCGCACCATCTGGTGCGGGGCGGTTTGTTTGCGTGTGCGGTTCGGCACTGGAAAGGCGGGATGGTTGCGCGTGGTCCACCGTCGCCAACATGGTTCTGGATACCAAATGTTGACAATAGAATTATATGTGATATTGTGGAAAAGAAGCACCTTAATAAATCACTCAGGTTGTCTGACAACAGGGTGTGTCACCGGCACATCCTGACGGGCAATCGAAAGTTTTTCTGCAACAATCGGCGGAGAAAGCCATGACGTCAAAAAAAAAGTCCCATAAGAGAGCGGTTCGTCACCCGCAGCTACATGGTCCGCGGGGTGATGCTTGCTGTGAGCTTTTACCTCACGGGTCGCACAATGGATGACCCGTGCCCTCGCGTGATTGAGGTTGCCGGGAGAGACTGGAAGTGGACTCCGAGGGAGGACGAGGGCGGTTTCGTCCTGCAGGAATTGAGCGTCTTTCCAGATGGGCTTCATCCCGACCTGTGCCTCGTAGAGGCGGACAGCGGTCTTATCAAGTCCGTCCGCATCCTCACACCGAACGAGGTGTACACACCCATTCATCCGGAGGTGCGGTTGAATCTGGCGCAGGCGGCGGGCAAGAAGCTCAAAATGCGTGAAGAAATGTACGACGACGAGTTCTTCGTCGCGTACTACGGGAAATCCGCATTTCCCAGCAGCGTCCCCAACCTTAAGGTATCTGGCGGGGATCGCCCTAAAAGGGTGCTCCATTAGTTAGTGTGGAGCATGGAGTGTAGTGCCACGGATGGCGCGAATGAATGGGGGATGGCAGTGTATCCCCCATGTACATGGGCTCTTGAGCATCTGTTCGAGAGTCGATGGAAAACGGTTCTTTACAAAAAATGGGGGAGAAGAATGATGAGCGAAAATGAGCAAGGGGGATGCCCGATCTGCGGCGGAGAGTTGCTCGGGACGACCAAGGAATCCGACATCTTTGGTCTAACGGCGGTGACGGAACACTGCATGTGTCAAACATGCGGAGAAGTGATCGTCACTCCAGAGCAGTCACGGAGGAACAAGAAGGCGGTCATCGCCGTGCGGGAGCTTGTTGAGGCGCGTTTGCGGGATATGATCGCACGTCGTCACGGGTGCTTCCGTGTCGAGCAGAACGGTGGGGTGCAGAAACTCGTTGGCGATGAGCTGTTGTCAGAGCTCTTTGTGCAGCCACCTCGGAAGTTGCGTGAGTGCGTGCATAAAGTGGTTGACCGTGCGCGTATGCGGCATATGGGATCGTTCGTCCAGGTGCTTGGCAATGGACAAGCCCGCGTTCTGTTCGATAAGCCACCGACGATGTTTGGCGGTGACTCCGATGAGTGAGCCATTGACCATTGCGGTAAGCGAGCTCGAGCAAGCACGTGACCCGAACGACGCGGTCATTCGCACGCGAGGAAAGGCAATCGTGCTTGTCGACGGTGCACGGCTCATGTCGTTGCGTGCGCATGAACGGGTGGTGATCCTGATCTTCCGTGAAGGTGGTTCGGTCTCATTTGCCCGAATTGTCGCGCGCGTTGGTAATGAACCGCTCCCCGAGTGAGTACACCCGCAGGTACGAGGTTTCCCTGCATACAAGCAAACCTCATTTCCATTCGGTATGGCAAGCACACGCTTGCCTGTCGATAGAAAGTCGTCACCATTGAAGTATTGAGTAGACGAAACTGAGATCAGAGCATGCGTGCTATCGGTTTCGCATACTTTTTGCATAAGTCGGACCAACCTTCGAGAAGTGCGCGTTTAGGCCCATACCAATCCTTGTGCTCTCCCTTATGTGAGGCACAAAAAAGACCCACGAAGGGTCTTTTTGGTCGAAATCCTTGACCGCATTGCTGGCATGGTTGCGGGCCGTTCTTGATACTGCGACACTCCCGCAAATTGGTGTACGGGGATGGATCAATAGAGCGGAAGGTGGGCGTACGGTCCCCCATTGCCAATGTGTCCGATACCAACCTCATGGAGAGGGATTTGTCGCCCCTGCTCGTCGACTGCGAACCAGCCACAGAAGGTTGGCCCCTCAAGCGCTCGCACCTTACCGGTCGCGGGCACAAGCGATATGCCGGGTGACTCATCGACGGGTATCCATCCGAGATACCAGGGCCCATGGTGTTGAATCGGTTCCAAGACCCGATATGTCCGCCAACCGCCCAGCACCGGAATATGGAAAATTGGAATTACCCCGATCCAACGCGATACTGCGGATTTATCACCCGGAGCCGTTACCATAAGTGCGGCATCAAGGTCCGATCGCTCCGCTCGAGTTAACTTCCTATTGTTCCACGAGTGTGTCCTTTGCGGTGTTTCGTAAAAGGTACCGGATGCAAGGTACATGAGCGGGGTCATGCAGCAATCCGCAACGCGCATCATTGTTGTTCGAGGAATGATCTTGATCGGCACGGGTACCTCCTTGAGGGCTTCGGTGAGATTCTGTTCAAATTGTACACCATTTTTCAAAATTGTATAGACATGCGAATAAAATGGCAATGATACACTTTGCAATTACACACTGTTTGTGGAGCATGCTCGAGATTCGAACACAATGGTTGCATGAAGCTGTCGAGAGTTGTGATAAGGATCATACGTGGCAAAGAACACATTTCCGTCCATGTCGTATCGAACAAAAATTGTGGCGTTTGGTGTAGGCGTAATCCTGGTGAATTCACTCGTATTCATCGCATTGTTGTCTTGGCCGACATCACCAAGGGCGCCGCATGAAGGCGAACAAAAGTCGACAGAGCGGGACACGCGATCGGTCGAAGGGGCGAGCGCGCCGGTCGCGCATTCCTCGAGTGTGACTTCCCGGGACCATGCGATTCGGGAGGGAACAAAAACAGTGCCTGCGGAAGTGGACAGCGTGCTTGTGCCAGTGTATACCGCATGCAGTGTGCTCGACGCCATGCGTGAGGAGGAGCGGGCGGGAAACCTGACCTTTGCAGGGAAGGAGTACCCCGGCCTCGGTCTTTTTGTGGAAGAAATTCAAGGTGTCCGTCCTCCGGACGGAAAGTATTGGATCCTCTATATAAACGGCAGTCCCGCTTCGCGTGGTGTCGCGGAAGCGATGGTGACGCCGAAGGACCTGGTCGAGTGGAAACTGGAAGAAAGTATTTATTAATGAATCAACGTACATACTGTATGAAAAACATCGTTGCAAAGTTCTCGAGTGAGCGTGTGTATGCGTTCGGTCTCGGTCTCGGTGTGCTCTATGGGCTTCTTGTCGCACTTATTCCGTTGAGCGGTCTTGCGGTCGAGCGCCCCGATCGTCCGGACCATGATGCGGTTCGAGACGAAGTAAACGAGCAGATATGTACCGAGTATGACCTGTCGCGCTGTGATGGGGGGCAGGAAGGCGGTGATGGTGGAGACAGTGGAGATGGTGGTTCCGGTGGGGGTGGAGGTGACGGTGGTTCCGGTGGGGGTGGTGGCTCAGCGCAAGATGCCATCACCTTTGTGTTGCGCACTCCGGAAGGTGTTGCGTACGAAACGAGCTACACGCTCCCTTCGAATGAAACAACGGTCGTTCGATCGACCGATGGAATGCACCGCATTGCGGTGCCGGCAAAGAGCGCCCTTGCGTCGCTTGTGACGATCGATGAGCTTTCTCGAGCCTTCGCGATCACCGATCTTGCGTACTTTCCCTCATTCAGTTCGTTCTACCTGCACTGTCTTGAGGTGCGTGGCGAGGGCGACTTGTGTGGTTCGTGGCAGTACTCAGTGAACGGCTCGTACCCGAGTGTCGGGCTCGATGATCAGTTGCTCGAGGGTGGTGATACCTTCCATTTGTATTTCGGTGCAATGCGTATGGTGGAAGCGCCGGAGACCGTGACGAGCGGCAGTTCGTTCGTTGCGCTCGCAAAGCGATATGATGTGACAACGGGGGGCTATGTACCCGCAGGCGGACTTACGATCGGCATCACCCGATCGAACCCCGATGATCCGTGGGCTCCTGTGGTCGTGGCGACCGCACAGACCGATGTGGACGGCAAGGCGACCTTTGTAGCACCGGCTGCAGGCATGTACGAGCTTGGTATCAAAGAAGACGGCTACTATCCTTCCACTCCGCTCACGGTCGTTGCCGCAGGTTCGACCGCAGGGGGTACCGGTGGTGGAGGTGGGGGCACCTTGCTGCGCGGTGGCAGTGCTGATGTGTTTGATGTCGATGCTGCGTTGCGATTCTTGGTAACGCAACAGGAGGCGAATGGTACGTTCGGTGCCCCGATATATACCGACTGGGCGGCCATCGCGTTTGCGGCGGCGGGCACGAACACGCAGGAGGTGCGCGAGCATCTTAAAAAGGAGACCGCCTCGGTGACCTCGCTTACCGATCATGAGCGTCGCGCGATGGCGCTCATGGCGCTCGGCGTCGATCCATACAGTGGAACGTCGATCGATCATGTTGCGGCGATTCGTGCGGAATTCAAGGACGGTCAATTCGGTGATCCGAAGCGAGTGAATGACGACCTCTTCGCACTTATCGTACTTGAGCGTGTCGGGTACCGCGTCGGTGATGTGCAGGTGGATGGTGCCATCACTTCCGTTCTTAAGGCGCAAACGGCCGATGGTGCTTGGGACGCAAGTGCGGACCTTACGGCTGCGGCAATCCAAGCATTGGTGCCGTACCGTGCGGCTTCGGGTGTTGAAGGAGCTCTTCTTAAGGCTGAAACGTACCTTCGAAAAGTGCAGAAGAGCGATGGTGGATTCGGTGATGCTTTTGCGACCGCATGGGTTCTCCAGGCGATCGATGTGCTTGGTGATAGTCCGAAAGATTGGATGGTCGGAGGAAACACGCCTCTTACGTACCTTGCGCGCGCGCAGCAGACGGATGGCGGCGTGCTTGCCGCGACCGAGGCGACGTCCACTCGCGTGTGGGTGACCGCATACGCTATTCCCGCAGCGCTCGGCATGTCGTGGCGCGAGGTGTTGCATGTGTTCTCTGCACGGGAACTCGCCTTGGCGGAAGCGCGCAGTGGCGCACGGACGTCTTCGACCACGAACACTTCCGACGTCACCCCATCGTTCGGTCCGGGATCGTCTTCGTCGACGGATGCAGTGTATACATTCGAATCATGGTCGTCCGCAACGACGTCCGCATCATCCACAAGTGAGAGTGCTGTTGCTACGAAGACAGATTCACCTGACCAAGCTGCGGCAGCTGCAGCTGCAGGTGGACTTTCCGATACCTTGCGACTTTTGGCGCTTGGTTTCCTCGCGGTACTTGTAGGGTATGCGGTGTTCCGCTTCCGTGTGGCAAAGTAGACACACCACGGTACTCATTTCTTCAGGATGTACTCCGAACACCCACTGCAGTACGCAGTGGGTGTTTTCCGGGTACGCGAGTCGGCTGTCTGCATTGAAAGGGATGCATCCTCGTAGGGGTTCGGTTTGTTGAAGTGCGGTGTTTAGAACGGCAGCGTGTGCGTGAGGGCGGCAGGTTCGATGTTTTTTTCCCAGTCTCGCGTGTCGAGCTTGATGGTCTTTACCTCCCCGAAGTCCTTGTATTTGAGCTCCTTGTGTTTGCGGGCGTACTCGTACACCTCTTTAGTGATGCGTACGTCGTCTTCGCAGTATTTGCGCACCAAATCCTCTTTTCCTTCCTTCCACCACTGTACCGCCTCAAGACCATGTCCGGACTTGTTCACACCGAGCGTAGCTTCCGCAATGGTGTCCAGGCGTAGGCGTCTGCCGAGCGAGCGCTTTACTTCAACCAAAAGATCGAGGCTCTTAATGGCGGTGAGGTCGCCCGGGTAGTACTTGTTCAAAAGTGGTATGTCGAAGTGGTCCGAGTTGAAGCCGATAAGCATATCCGCTCGTTCGATGATCGCCCAAAGCTTGGGAAGTTCTGCGACCGAGTAGGTCGCGTACGAGTCGGTGGCGCTGTCATAGGCGCCTACGATAGAGATGTCGAGTTTGGAGGAGTCGTTGGAGCTGCCGACATCAGAGAAAATGTTCGCCGTTTCGATATCGAAGATCACTTTGCGGATTTTTGACATAAAAATTCTCAGGGCCCGGTGAGTCCCACCAATCGCACGCTTGTTACTCCAACGCCTCGTACACCGCATCGGCAATGTCTCCCTCGTGCACACTGATCTCCTGTTTGCTCGGAAGGTGTTTGAGGCGGTACATACCTGTTTTTGCCTCGTCCTCGCCCACCACCATGCTGAATTGGATACCCTTCTTCAGTGCGGTCTTTACTTGCTCGGCAACCTTGCGGCCGGTGTAGTCGACCGCGACGGTAAGGTCGTGCCGGCGCAGACGCTGGGCGAGTTGTGCGGCAAATGAAAAGAGGTCGGATGATGTGACCGCGATGTAGAGGTCGGTCGGTGCATGGTATTCCGGCAAAAGGTCGTGGGTTTCGAGAAAATCGCGCAGTCGGACATCGCCCATGCCGAAACCGACTGTGGGAATGGGGTCTTGGCCGAAAAGCGTGAGAAGGTCGTCGTAGCGGCCACCGCCAAAGATCGAGCGACGATTCTCAGGATTTGTGTCATATACCTCGAAGATCATGTCGGTGTAGTAGTCGAAACCGCGCATGAGGTACGGATCGTGGACGATGTTCATCACACCGCGCCGTTCGAGCTCGTCGAGCATGCGAAAGAGCTTTTCTCCCGCTTGCGTACCCTGCATGAGCTTGCGTACGGTAGCGGGAGTGTATGCTGAGCGCACAAGGTCGCCGAACTCTTTGCCCAAGAGCGTTTGGAGTGCCTCGGCGTACTCTTTCGTCGGGAGTTTTTCTTTGCGGTCCATGAGACGTATAAGCTCGGTCTGCTTCTCCTTGGGAAAGACCATGCCGTGATCCTTGGCGAGTACGGAAAGTGTCTCGGGTATCACTCCGCGATGGTTTACTCTGATCTCGAATTCCTCCTCGGCTGCGCCGAAACCGCGCATAAGCTCGTACGCGAGGAGGAGTATCTCGATGTCGCCTTCGAGCGCCGATACGCCAAACAGGTCGCAGTTGAGCTGCCAGTGTTCTCGCAGGCGGCCCTTTTGCGGTCGTTCGTAGCGAAAGACGTTCGCGATCGAGTACCAACGGAGTGGAAATGCAAGCTCACGCCTCTTTTGCGCCACCAGGCGCGCCACGGAAGGGGTGACCTCAGGTCGCAGGGTGACCGATCGCCCCCCGCGGTCGGTGAACGTGTATGTTTGCTCGTTCACTATTTCTTCACTCGTTTTTGCCGCGTAGAGCTCGTTCGGTTCGAGGACACTCGTCCCGTACTCTTCGTACCCGAAATGTTCGACCACGTCGCGCATGGTCTCGAACAGGTACTCCTGCACAAAGTGGTCTTGCGGGTAAAAATCGCGCACCCCTTTGTACGGTTCGGTCGAAAGCGGGTTTTTTTTGTTTCGGGTGGCAGTCATGCTGTGTCGAGGGGTGTGATCGTCGTCGCGGCTTCACGTGCGCTTGTCTGTTCACTTACGCACAGACACTTCCGCTCTCGTCGAACATGCGGTACAGTGTACCTGAAATGAAGGATTTACTCAATCTGTATAAGGAGCGTGGAGAAACACCACTCGCGCGCATCGAAAGGTTCAGGCGTGACGAGCCCGGCTACAAGAATGTGCCGCTTTCCTATGCGGGACGCCTCGACCCGATGGCGGAAGGAGTGCTGTTGGTGCTTGCGGGTGATGCCAACAAGGCACGCGAAGAATACTTGAACTTGGACAAGGAGTATACCTTTGACGTGTTGTTCGGTTTTGCGACCGACACATACGATATGTTGGGTATCATGACCGAAGCGGTCACGCGCACATCGCATCGCCAGCTCAAGGTCCCGCTCTTGCTCGAGTACGTGACGCAGATGCATGGTCCGCAGCTCCAAAAGTACCCCCCGTTCTCTTCGAAACCGCTTGAGGGACAACCGCTTTTCGTCAAGGCGAGAAAAGGTGAGCTCGCGAATTTCGAACTACCTGATCACCGTATCGAGATCTACGATGCTTCCTTGGTGAGCACGAAGCGCATTTCCGACGTCGAACTGCTTTCCGAGGTGGAGGCTTCCATAGCGTCGGTCAAGGGTGATTTTCGACAGGAGCGCATACTGACTTTGTGGCGCGACAGTATTCGCGTGTTGTACGGACTTTCGTTCGACGTCGCCACTATCAGCATTCATTGTTCGAGTGGGACCTATGTACGGGTGCTTGCGCATGAGCTCGGGAAGCATCTCGGCGTACCGGCGCTCGCCATGCGTATCGTGCGGACCAGGGTCGGGAAGTGGCGGATCAAGCAGTCGGTGCGCTGATGTGTATTTGTGCGATTTTGGTAATACGTGCGTCAAGTGATAATTCACACTGCGACATGCGCTTGTCGGCATCGGCAAGCGCGTTGCGTAAGTGGATAATGCGCTGGAAACATACCCATGCGCGTGGTACATTCGGAGTGATGAGCGAAGGATTCTCCCAGGAAGCGCACGACAAGCCCGAGAGCGGGGAAGCGCTCGTCTCCCCCAGAAATGAATCCTTCCGCTCCGTCTGTGAGGCATTGCGAGACAGGCTCCGGGTACTCGAGGAAGCCTTTGATGCGTACCCGATGGTGACCTTTCCGAATGGCGAAGCACGTGCACCGGAGACCGAACGGGAACAGGTCGTTGCAAAGATCCAACGGCTTAAAGAAGCGATCGACGGTTTGCTCGAGCAGAACGAGGGCACCGGTGGTGCGCTCGAGGCGTATACCGAGCAAGCGTTGCGATTAAGCCGTGAAGGTGTGGAGCATCTTGAAGGATTTCTCGCAGTGCAGGCTGACCTGGTGAATATGGCCAAGCGAAAAAGCAACGACGGAGCGTTGGAACTTGCGAACGTCCTTGATGCGGTCGCGCACACCTTGATAACGTTCGACCCGAAAGTTCCCACGGACGAAGCGGTGCGCTAGTTTGCGGGCGCCTCTGTTTTGGTGTCTCTCGCTCTTTGTATGGTACACGATCTTCAACATGAAATAGAAAGCCACCTTGCCATATTGCGGCGCCTCCAGGCACCGAGCGGACTCTTCCTTGCGGCCGCCGAGCCGGGCGTTTCGACCGGCTACGACAAGAGCTGGTTACGCGACAATTTCTATGAGGTGATGGCGTTCGAAGAGCTGGGGCTCTGGGAAGAGAGCGCTCGCACGTGGCACGCGCTTCTCGATATTTTTCTCAAGCACGAGGCAAAGATCAGTTGGGCTATCGAAGAGCGTCCACGCTTCACCTACCAGTATATCCATGCGCGATACAACCCCGAAACGTTCGAGGAGTTTTGGGAGGAGTGGGGCAACAAGCAGAACGATGCCGTCGGGTGCATTCTCTATGCGGTAGGCAAGCGTGAGCTCGAAGGGCACAGTGTGGTGCGCGATGAGAACGACAAACGTATCATCGGGCGACTCGTGCAGTACCTTGCAGCGATAGAGTATTGGCATGACCCCGACAATGGTGTGTGGGAAGAGTATGAAGAGGTGCACGCCTCCTCGATCGGTGCGTGCGTTGCGGGTCTTCAAAAGGTACAGGAGAGCGGGCTTTTCGAAGTGCCACGGGACCTTGTGTCGAACGGGTACGAGGCGCTTCGGACGCTTTTGCCGCGCGAAAGCCATACCAAGTTTGCCGACCTCGCTCAGCTTTCGCTCATGTTCCCGTACAAGGTGCTCACTTGCGAGCAGGAAGATATCGTCCTGTCCAACATCGAATACCACCTTGCCAAAAACAAAGGCATCGTGCGCTACAAGACCGACCGTTACTACAATGCGAACGAAGACGGCTGGAGCGAGGAGGCGGAATGGACCATGGGCTTTCCGTGGCTCTCGATCATCTATCGTGAGCGCGGTGAGCGCGAAAAGGCCGACCTGTGGCTTGAGCGGGCACGAGCGGCGCGTGACAGTGAGGGTAAACTGCCGGAGCTCTATTTCTCGCACACCGACGCGCCCAATGAAAACAATCCCCTCGGATGGAGTGAGAGTCTCTACATTATTGCGCTGCAGAGGACGCTTGTGTGAGCATCAGTGTGCGAAGGCCCTACCTCGTTCGGAGCATTGAGTGGCGGCATGGAGATTGTTAAGGGATGGCGCATTGGTAAATCGGGTCAAAAAAGAAGCACGCCAAGCGGCGTGCCTCTGAGTTCCACTATCATGCCTCCGAATTCGGCCACACTTCCTTGTGTGTTCCGATGAAGTGGACGATGATTGCACCATTGCCCGACATGGTCCATACGAGTCGGCAGTTATCAGTCACTTCACTGACCCGCGCACCGCTCGGCGCATACGATCGCTTGTTGCGCAGTCGCTTGAAGTGCGGTATCACATGCCCAACAAGGTCTCTTAGCAAACGAGTCGCTTTTTCCTTCACCTTCGAATCCAGTCGGCGGAATGCGTGAGTAAATTGCGTCCCGTAGGTGATCTCCGCAGGTAGGCCGAACATCAAGGCAAAGTTCTTGATTTCCACTTCAGGGAGAGGTTGCACCACGGTCAGATCGTTGCGCAAGCGTCTGAGCATTGACTCGTGTTCAGTCCTGAGTTGCGCGTATGCCGAATCAGTGGCGTTGAGCAGTGCATGGAGTTCCTCGATCAGCTTTTCCTGTGCACGGACCCTCTCCTCGCTCTTTGCAAGTTGGGTTTCAAGGGCCTGTACCGCGTCTGCGAGCGAGTGTTTGGCCTGGTACGCGACTTTCGTTGTCGATGTACATATGTCATCCCAGGTGAGCGTTTCGTCGTACAGAGCAAGAACTCTTTGCGCTCGATCGTCTCCGTTTTTTGCTCGTTTGCGTACTTCGAGCTCCTTCTCTCGATCCTTTTGGTACATAAGAAATACCGATCGGATGATCGCTTCCGTATGGTATACGATTTGGGTTGTCGTGTTACACGCGCAGGCTATTTCGGGACCGTCACTGACAGACAGTCGGTACTCGGGGTCCATTCGCAAAACGATCGTGTCGTAGAGTCGTCGCTGTCTGCGGATTGCTTTGTACCCGGGAAGTTTCAGCAGGAAATTGTACGCCATGGCGGTTCCTCGTTTGGTTCTTTCCTGTACCCTTGAACTAGGACACTCCATTAAACTAAGGAGTGCATGCAGAAAGGGACAACATATACGCAACTCACGTACGAAGATCGAGTCATTATCAGCACATTACACAACGAAGGAGTCA
>JAYRSE010000031.1:0-27864 GCA_041920275.1 Minisyncoccota bacterium
GCGCGATTGCGACTGCGGTATCACTCTCATCAAAGGCAAGAATGAGGTCGCCGGCATTCACATGGGTACCGTTCGAAACGGCGACCGCGTCGATGCGCGCATCGTGTTTGTACACATTGAGGTCGAGCACTTCGGCAGCTCGTACGGTGCCGGTCGTTTTGATGCCGTTCGTGACCGAGCCGGACGCGACTTTGTGAAGAGTGATCGCGGAAGTGATCGTTGCGGACTCTTGGCTTCGCTGCCACCACGTATACGCACCATACAGTGCACCGACCACAAAAAATGCACCGATCACTCGGCGAACCAACGGTCGCGTAAAGAATTGAAGCATATTCAGTGTAGTGATGAATGAAGGTACGTTGAGTAGTACGAAATACCGCACGCTTTTCTTTCAAAACCTGAACAAAATGCATGATATTATATTGTGTGCTGCGAGTCTTTTACTACAAGGAACGACCACTTGACTCATCGTTGTGTGTTGTGCCGCGGAGTGGACTTGAACCACCACGAGGTTGCCCCCACTACGACCTGAACGTAGCGCGTCTACCAATTTCGCCACCGCGGCATACCCCCAGTATACCACACTTTTCCACAAAGGTGAGGAAAGGAACGGGTGCTTTTTTCGTCGTATACTGTGTCAGTCTAACAATTTATTCTATGCGCACATCACCCACTTTCATTTTCACAATGGCATTTTTAGGAGTAACCATGCTTACTCCTTTTGCGGCACATGCCGGTGAGATCCAGTACGGCACCCTGAAGGACCAGAAGGGCGACACCCTTCTCCTCGAGTATAAAGGCCCTGCAGGTACGAACTACTACACCTGCACGGTGAACACCATGCGCTGCAAAAAGAACGGTGCAAAACTTCCCGCACTGTTCCCTACGATACTTGGTTCAAAAGAGTACGTAACAAGTGTTGATGGTGCTCGTGCGATACGCACCACCACGATCGGCACCAAAACGTTCCACGTGCTGTACGACATCACCGGCAAAAAACCGAAGCGACTGACAATCATCCCCGTTTCAAGCCCCACGGCCAAGGTGAGCTTCTCAAAGGATGGTACCGCGGTCATCTTTTCGGAGGGTCGTACCTACACCCGGTACGACATCACCAAAGAGACGACCTCCGTGGTCACCCTGCCCCGCGACCTTGCATTCCTGCAACACTCGCCCAAGGCGACGTATGTGACGGGTTACAACTACGGTACGCTTCGCCATGAACTGTGGCGTTTTTCGGACGGCACCATGCTCGAAGGTCCCGAGGCGATGCAATCATACCTTGAGTTCTCGGAGGATGAATCGCGCGTGGCATTCCTTGATGATGTCGACGGGTTCCGCACGCTCTTCACCATGCCCGCTTCGGAGCTTGGCAAGACCTCTCCTTCCCGCACACAGCTCACCAAACCCAAGACCGAAACGGAAGATTACCTGTTCGTCGGAAACTCCCTCTATTTCATGGCAAATATCGAAGGTCCGCTCGAGTGGGATCTGTGGGTCTATGACGGCAAAAAGACGACACTCGTTGCAAATGATGTTTCGTACGGCGACTATCTCACCCGTGTTCCCACGAAAGACCGCACGTACCTCGCCTATCTCAAGACGACCGGCAAGAACACGAACGTGTGGCTCGTATCTCCCAATCCGGGAAAACCGGTGGAGCTTGCTGCGGTCAAGGCATCACCACTGCCGACCACCGTGAAGCGCTCGGTCGAGGTGTATGGTGATCGCACCGGCGTTCTACTCTCACCCGCAAAGCCCGCAAAGGACCCCGCTATTTTCATCTGGATGCACGGCGGGCCACAGCGCCAGGTGGCAAAAGAGTATCACCCGTACCTTTCCTACGCCGTCTATGATGAAATGCTCGAACGGTTCGTGGAGGGCGGTAACTACGTCTACAAGATCGACTACACCGGCTCGACCGGCTATGGCGCCGAGTTTCGCAAGGCGCTCGACATGAAGATAGGTGACATCGAAATGCGAGATATTCGTAAGGCGGCCGACGAACTGCGGAGCGATCTCAAGGTCAAAAAAACCTACCTCATCGGCAACAGCTACGGTGGCTACATGGCATTCCGCGGAATTGTCGACACTCCCGAAACGCTCGATGGTGCGGTGTCGATAAACGGCGTTTCCGACTGGTATGGTCTCATACAGCGCATTCCGAGCTCCCCTTTCAAGGATCTTTTTGATGGCGTACCGGACACACACAACATGGACGCCTACCTGCAAGCGAGCGTCTTTTCCGGCATGGAAAAATTGAAAAAAGACGATAAGGTGCTCGTGGTGTGGGGCGAGAAGGACAGCACCGTGCCGGTTTGGCAAAGCACCAATTATGTCGAGTATGCGAAAACCAAGGGTGTCTCGGTCGACACGCTCTCTTTTCCAAACGAAGACCACATAATTCGCAGCCGGAAGAACCTCGACGCGCTCTGCAAGAAGGTTACGACCACCTTCGGTCTCAGTGGCATTTCGTGTCGCCGATAGATCGCATCACACGTGTGAACCTGTGTAAAAGTTCAGCCCCTTGCGTTCCATGCTAGGGGCTGGTCGTGCTTTAACATCCATGGAGCAGGCACCAATTTGCCTTTTCCACAAGGTTGTGGATGAACGAAGGTACCCGTACGTTCGGAGGAAGTCGCACTTCCGTTCGATCTCGCTCCGCCGAGTCGAGCTGAGAGGCGACCTCATGGAATCCTTGCCTTGAAAGTTCTTCCCACAGTTGCGAGATAATGACGTGCGCGTTCACGGAACACCTCCCGATCTGCAAATTGCTTTGTGAACATCATCATGAAACTCTAGATAAACTCTATACCGCACACCAATGACGTCAAGATGCTGTGGAAAAAATTGTGGATAACCTGTGTTCAATTTTCAGCCCGTTTGCCATTCGTTGCGCCTGCTATGAATGACATCACGGTCAGGTGCTGCAGAAGATCGAAACACTTTGTCATTAACAAAGGCCGAACGAACGCCTTGGGACATCGGACTGCTCATCGCATGCAGTACCCCTCATTCATTTGACGGTTAGACACAGTCGATCATCGCGTCACTTTGCGAACGAAAAATGGCCTCGCTGAGTGCGAGGCCATTCAGAATGGCATCTAAATCAAACGTTCGTTCACGAAGTCAGCGAGGCGCGAGCGCTCCCCCTTGCGCAGGGTGACGTGACCGGCATGCTCCCAACTCTTGAAACGTTCCACCGCGTATGTGAGACCGGATGTTGTTTCAGTAAGGTACGGCGTGTCGATCTGAGCTAAATTGCCTAAGCAGACGACTTTGGTACCCGGCCCTGCACGACTGACGAGTGTGCTTACTTGTTTTGGTGTGAGGTTTTGCGCCTCATCCAAAATGATGTACTTTCTCTGGAAGGAGCTACCACGCATGAAGTTCAGCGACTTGGCTTCGATGTTTTTCTTCACGAGATCGTTCGTCACCGACTTGCCCCAGTCACCACCTTGACCGTTTTGCGGAGTAAGTACTTCCAGATTGTCCGTAAGCGCACCCAGCCATGGGATCATCTTTTCCTCCTCGGTACCCGGCAGATAGCCGATATCGTCACCAACCGGTACGGTGATCCGCGTCATGACGATACCCGAATAGCGTCGATCATCGTTGACCTGTTGCAACCCTGCGGCAAGCGTAAGAAGTGTTTTGCCGGTCCCCGCCGGGCCCACCAGAGACACGAAGTCCATGTCGGGATCCATAAGCAGGTTGAGTGCGTAGTTCTGTTCCGAGTTCCGCGCCGTTATTCCCCACACCTTCCGTTTGGTGCTCTGGTAGTTTGCGATGAGGCGTACAACCGCATCTCTACCATCTTTGATCGAAACCACGACGAACTCACCCCGATCCCCGGGCACATGCAGGAACAAGCCGGGGTACCACGTACCCACTTCCGGTCCGGAAATACGGTGGAAGGTCTGTCCGTCTTCCTGCCAAAGATCCACTGAGCGTTCGTGGTAGACCCAAAAGTCATCACGAAGTATTTGGTGTCCTGTGTGCAAGAGCGACACATCGTCCACCGTGCGGTCCGTGCTGTAGTCTTCAGCAGGAATCCCCAGTATGAACGCCTTGATTCTGATGTTTTTGTCTTTTGAAACAAGAACCACCCGCCCGGGGAACCGTTTGTGCAAGTCCCAAGCGTACGCAAGGATGCGATTGTCTCCGGACGTATCATCGGCAAGCAAGCTCTCGGGCATGTTGGCCAAAGTGGTTTGATAGAACAAGCTACCGGTCGGCTCCAACGGAACGCCGTTCTCTTCGTACCGCTTGAGCGGTACACCATGAACCGGATCGTATCGAGTCAAACCCTCCTGACACCGGTCCAAATAGCGCAATGCGGCACGTACGTTACGTGCAATGTCCGCGACACCCGTTTTGTGCCGATCGAGCTCCTCTATGACCTGTATCGGCAGATGCACATCATGTTCCTCAAAGTGCGCAAGCGCGGAAGGGTCGTGCATCAAGACGTTGGTGTCTATCACAAACAGTTTTGGGGTCTTTGCCATTTGGGAGGCCTCCACTGTATTCGATTTTGAAGATCGTGTACCGCACACAGATATACCACACTCTTCCATGGTTGCATAGACACCGAGACACCGATCCGACGCACACCATCGCCGTACCCGCTTTCCCAACGCTATCCATCCACTGCCTTTGCCTGCAAAGATGTCCGGTGTTCATTAGCAAAATGCTCGGCAGGACGGCCGAACTTGCTATGATAGCGCCGTGTTAACTTTGTTATTGACAAAAGCTTAGTTGCGCTGCCGTTCTGTTTCGAAAATGCACAGGGTCCGGATATCCTTTTAGGCGAAAACAACGCGTAGATGATCTACAACTTATACGATATGCATTACAGCCCGAATATTTGTACCATCGTTTGTTCCATAAAATGCTTCCTTCTTGCTCAAAAGATTTATGGCGGTTACAAATCTTTTTTGACCCCTTGCCATTTCTTCATCAAAATTTGTGATCTCAAAACAATGCCCAAAATGTTGTTTTATTTTTTCTATTGTAGTCTTCGGCGTGGTATAAGCCCGCTCCTCAAGAATAAAATTTGGTCCGCCCTCCTTTCCCATAAATGGTATGTTTCAATTAGCTCCCCGGACAGTTCTGTAACATGCATTATGGCATCAGATCCAGCCCTCAACAAGTAAACACTCACACCATTCACATCAACCACTTTTGATCCAACCCCAAATCGAAATACGAACTTTCCAACCCGAACCACACTGTTTCTCTCGGCGTGTTTAAAAGACGGGCAAGAATATGCATATGAACCGCATGGTGGAGTACATGACCCGACGCATCGCAATCGTTACATTGCTGTAGGCTTCCGCAGGTACCACAGAACGAATGCAAAAATAAGCAGTGAGACATTCAACAAAAAGACCACCGGCTCGCCCCACGACACCCCGTCGAAACGGTATGCGGAGAATGGCCACAGGAAAGGCGTTCCGAAGTATTCTGCCGGGTGTGTGGGAATGTCGATAAGGATCGCGAAACCATACGCAAGGAACGGGATCATATAGGTGCGCGCGAGGAACCACAGGATCGCGAGCACGAGCATGAACACGAACAGACTATGGGTGATATTATAGAGCCAGTGCACGTACGCAGGGATCGCCTCCACGGAAGGCCATGCTCCGTCTCCAAAACTCGGATGGCCGGCGAAACCGAGCAGTCGAGCCATCGTGAAGACGCCGAAGGAAAGCAGGTCCGGCAGTATGCCAAAGAGGATCGCATAGAAGAATAGGCGCCTGTTGCTTCTACCAAACAGCACTCCACCCCATAGCGCATGCGATACGATGTCCATAGTTCGGTAGTGTCTCCGCCGAAGTGATGACTATAATCCGAAAGACGGAATTTGTGAGCGAACGGGCCTCCCACCTCACGATCACCACATAAATTGTACCATGAAATTGTCGTACTTCACCAACATGCTAACGTAAGTGAACCATGCCACTCAATACTCCCCACGGGGTCGCTGTGCTCACAAAACCCACGGTTTTGTGGAATTCCTCCACGGGGGCATTCCGCTGCCCCCGACCCCCTACGGCGGTTCGAGTCCGGCATGGACGAAAAACACCTTCGCAAGCGTTCTGCGGTGGACCATGCCGGACGCGAACCGGCCTCCTCGCCCATGCCATGGGCGCGCTCTACCAGATGAGCTAATGGCCCAAAAACTAATCGAAACGTTGCTTCACGTGATCGACCACTTGATCGAGCTTCATTTCGGTCTTGACCAAGAACTCGCTCATACCGCTTGAGACCGCCTTCGCCACCGTGTCGAGACTGGATGAGTTGGTAAGGAGAATGACCGGCACATCCTTACCCCACGGATCTTGCTGCAACGCCTTCATGACATCAAAACCGTCCATCTCCGGCATCATGATATCGAGCAGGATGACATCCGGGTGCTTTTCTAGCGCAGTTTCGAGCCCCTGCTTCCCATCGTAGGCGGTATATGCGGTTATCCCCTCATCGGTGAATTTCCGAGCGAGAACGTTCGTAAGCGACTCCTCATCGTCCACAATAAGAACCGACCGTTTTTGTTGTATTTCCTCCATGTGCTTATGTTAACACAAAGCCGCATGCGCTGTACAGGGGCGTGCTGCAAATTTTTATGTGTGCTGCTCGCCACCGGACTGTGGCAAGTGCATGACGAACGTGGTTCCCTTTCCTTCCTCTGAGGTGAACGTGAGCACTCCTCCAAGCTTCTCAATGAATGAGCGTGTCAGGTACAATCCGAGTCCGGTACCATCGGCGGATATTTTTTTTGCATTCGAAGCACGAAACATTTTCGAGAAGATCCTATTCTGCTCTGACGCCGGAATGCCATACCCGGTATCAGCAACCGTGATCGTGCGCTTTTTCCGATCCTCGGTCACCGTGATCGAAATGGTTCCACCTGACGCAGTGTATTTTATGGCGTTTGTAAGGAGATTGTGTATCGCAACCCGAAGCATCGTACGGTCGGCATACACGGTTGTGTTCTCGGGAATGTCCGCATTAACATGATGACGTTTCTTGGCGATATTGGGAGATAGTTCATGTAAAATGTCGTCGATCAACTCACGGCAATCGATGCGAACGTATTCCGGCGCGAGTATACCCATTTCCACTCGGGAAACGGTCAGAAGCGTGGCCACCAGATCCATCATGCGTTCGTTCGCGTTGTAGATCTCGTGCAGGTATTCCCGCACCGTATCATCCATTTGCACAGAGTCGGTACCGAGCAAGTAGTCGGTATGCCACTTGATGGCGGTCGTCGGGGTGCGAAGTTGGTGCGAAGCGAGCAGAAGAAAATCAGTCTTGATCCGTTCACTCTCGCGGTCTTCGGTAACATCATGAAACGCCACCAGGTGCTTGTAGAGCAACGGTGAATCCTTCTCGACCGAGTAGATCGAAACGAGCACGATGCGCTCCGCGCCACGAAGGGTCTTTAAGACGATCTCTTCATCACTGACCGCGATACCGCGCTTGATCTTCTCCACGAACAGATCGATCGACTCTCGCGTATCAGATCCACGCACTCCCGCGATGAGGTCGAATAGATTGGTGACCCCCTTCCCGTCAGGAGCAAAACCAAAAAATCGAGTGGTCGCCTTGTTCGGATTGCGCACATTACCTTCATCATCCATGATGAAGTACGGCACCGGGCCATTATCGTAGAGGAGTTGGAGTTGTCTTGCTGAAACAGCCAATGCTTGCATGACCTCTTGCGGCGTGGGGGGTAGTTCAGAGAGCTCTTTTAAACGCACTTTTTCGTAGAACATCCATGAGACCGTTCCAACGCCCGTAAGGAAAAGGATGCTCAATACGATAACAAAGAGTATCTGTGCCGCGGAGGAGGAAAGCGACGATACTCCCAAGTCATACATGCCGGTCCACGCAGAAATGAGGAACAGACCGAACGCTTCACGGAAAAACAGAATGATGAAGAATAGCGTGCACAGACCGGCAATGATGAGTTGCGTGCGATTTGGGTGAAAACCGCCTTTCCGACCGGATTCAAGTGCGCGTTTTTTCATGATCACACTATACCATGCACGCTCGAATTATTAACTCGAGCGATCACCCTCGATGTGTATAGGAACCGAACCGGAACGAAGTATGATCGGCGTTTCACCCCGTGCATCGACTATTGTTGATGGCTCCCTTGGGTGCAAAGTGCCCGCATCGCACAAGACCGAGATCAAACCCGCATGTTCCCCGACCTGTGCAAGCATGGCGTCGAGAGTTGGCTGTTGCTTCATCCCCGAAACGTTCACACTCGTTGAAGTGATGGGGCGGTCGAATGATCGCGCAAGCAAAAGACAAAATGGCATAGCGGGTATTCGAAAACCCACACTCCGATCATTTCCCGCAATGGGAGCCAGACTGTCATCTTTCGCCTCGAGTACGAGCGTGAGCGGACCTGGCAGATATCGCCGAGCAAGCTCGTATGCAAGGGGTGTCACGTGTGCATAGCGAGCAAGCATTGCCATATCGGAGACAAGTGCAAGGATCGGCTTTCTCGCATCCCTGCCCTTAATGCGGCGAACGAGTGAAACCGCGGAAGCATTGGTCGCATCCGCCCCGAGCCCGTAGACGGTGTCGGTCGGATAAACAATGACACCACCCGCATCAAGCGCATCAAGTGCCTGCGCCAGATAGGTATCCTCAAATCGCGCATCCATAGACGCACTATAGCTTTTATCGGAGGATTGTGGAAGGGTGTCGATACCGGAACGTTCGTAACACTCGACACTAGAGCGGCTTCACCGGAAGTGTACTTCCATTTTTCATAGTCGCTTTGCTCCTTGAAAATCAGGTCGCGCGACCTGCGCCTTTCGAACCCCCTATCGCCCTACAAAACAACAGTCGCCGAACGCTTCGCGTCCGGCTTCTTTGTTTTGTGGTGTTATTCTAGCATTTGCGCGAACTTATTTTGAACGGAACTCCTGATGCGCCCCGCCACTATTTTTCTGGGGATATGGAGGCGGGGCGACGGACTCGCCCGCGCGGAGGAGGGGTCTGGGGAGGAATCCGCGCGGGCTTCGGCTTCTTTTTTTAAAAAAATTGGCGGCTATTTCAAATCCGAAACATCCAAATAATTCTTTCCGGTCTTGTGGCATTGAACGGCCAATTTGCACATTTCAAAAATCGGTTGGGGCAAATTGTCCATATCGTACCAATCCCATGATTCTGATTTTTCTGGCTCTAAAACCTTCGGCTCGCCACTTTTCCAATCCGCCACAAGACCGATATGCGTATAGTGCTTCGGCGCGTACTTGGTGATGTTCGCTAAATACTGAAAACGGATATTATCAATTTCTATCCCGCACTCCTCGTTTACTTCGCGCCGAGCACAATCCGTAAAAGATTCCATGTATTCCAAATGGCCGCCGGGGAAAGCATACTCGCCCTCGCCGTGCGAACCTTTGCGTTTTCCTAACAGAACTTTATTATCTTTCAAAATCATTACGCCAACGACGACTTTTGGGCGTTGGGCAAGGTTATCTTTCGGCTCAAACTGGATAATCTGAAAACCATGTTTTTCAACTTCCTCCGGCGGCCAAAAAGTTAGGCCTTTGGTTTGGAGAATGTAGGTAGCGACAACTTCAACTTTTCTTCCCGTGTATTCTTTCTTGTCTTTGTCCCATTCTTCCAAAACCAAAGTGTCGCCTTCATTGACCTCAAAATCGGCAAGGCGTAGATCTAGCTTTTTCTTGCCGGAAATTATTTTCTCAAAGTATTCTCGCCAAGCTTTTTTGTTGATTGTTGCCATAGTTATTTTAAAAATCCTCTAATGGATAAACGTCAAAAGCGACTTCCTCGTACGGGTGAACACTTTTTACTTTCTCAATAACTTCTTTCAAAATTTCTCGTGGCACGATAACTTCAATTCGTTCTTCCTCTACTGCTTCATATTTCCCTGCCTCGCCGATAGTGGGATTTGTCTTTTCATTCCCACGAAAACGACCAGTGCCACGAGAAGAAAAGGAACAGAAGTCATAATTTCCAATTTTTCCTGCTCCGGCTTCGCCGAGAGCTTGACGCACAGCATCAGCGTGAGTGAGTGGAACAAAAACAACAAATTTTACATTTTTGGTTTCAAATTATTTTTGCAAAAGTATATCGCTATAAGAAACTGAAATTAAATCGTCCTTTTGGATACCAAACATATCAAGATAATTTTGGCACCGTTCTAGTAATTTTTCCTTTCCAAAAGAGCCGTCACTATCTATCGCCTCAATCTCCATAAAAGTCCCCAAATTCTTTACTGTATCAATATGGAATTTTACATTTTCAATAAAGTAAATTTCTCTTTGTTTATCTACAACAACTAGAGCACCGAGAGATGTTAGTAAAATATCTTTCAGTGAAGAATTTGGATCTGACTTGAACAAAATGACATCAGATTGTTTTGGTCCTTCTTTATCCTCTCTTTCATAAAACACGAGAAAATTCTCGATATTTCCTTCGCGCAATTTTAGTCTACCGTTGTTTACTTTGAAGTAAGTATCAATTTGATGGTCGATTCCCTTAAACTCCGCGTTGCGTAATTTCAAAATTGCGCGAATTTTTTCGTGATCATTGCATTTTGCTTTTATTTCAATATTTAGGTGTTTCATAATCTCATTTCTCAATTTCTTCTTTCTCGTCATCAGTAACTGTCTTCTTGGAATTTGTGAATACGGTTTTCATTTGGCTAACCCCACTCTCAAAGACAAAACGCTTTCATGTCATTGGGGGGAACTTTGGGAACTCACCGCTTCCGCCAAGGGCGGAAGTGAAATTGACAGTGCGATTTTGGCTTCCGCAAAATCGCTCCACTTCTTTAATTCCGAACAAGTTTCGTTTGGTGGGCGATAAGGGATTCGAACCCCTGGCCTTTCCCACGTCAAGGGAACGCTCTAGCCAACTGAGCTAATCGCCCGCATCAGTATCGTACTACATTTGCCGTCGTTCATCAATGAGTGATACAGTACAGTGGTGATATGAAGATACTCGCCATAGAAACATCCTGCGATGAGACCGCGGTCTCCATACTTGAAGCGGAAGGCACCGTCTCGGACGCCCGTTTTACCGTGTTAGGGAACGCACTGTATTCCCAAGCAAAGCTCCATGCTCCGTTCGGTGGAGTGTACCCCACACTTGCCAAGCGTGAGCATGTCGCAAATCTGAATCCGCTGCTCATTGCCGCACTTCGCGAAGCGGGCATGCACGAACGCGAAACGCGCACCGCGACATCCGAGCAGATCGCCTTTTGTACCGAAGTCTTCGCTCATGAGCCACACCTGCGGGACGCCTTTTTGCGGGACGTACCCACACTCAAAATACCGCCAATCGATCTGATAGCGGTCACCCGGGGCCCGGGCCTAGAGCCCGCCCTGTGGGTCGGTATCAACTTCGCACGAGCCCTTGCACACCTTTGGAACCTGCCCATCATGCCGATCAATCACCTTGAAGGACACCTCGTCGCAAGTGCCGTTACCGCAGGAGGTGTGGCGAACCATACATACACGCTCGAAACGATCAAATTTCCCGCGCTCGGTCTTCTTATTTCCGGCGGACACACGGAGTTCGTCCACGCAAAAGCATGGGGTTCATACGAAGTGGTCGGGGGAACTCGCGATGATTCGGTGGGCGAGGCGTTCGACAAGATCGCCCGACTCCTCGACCTTCCCTATCCGGGCGGACCGGAGATCTCACGCCATGCCGTACGGGGGCGTCCCTCGCTCTTTAGGCGCGAGATCCTCCGGGGTGATGCGTTCCGAAAACCCCTTCCACGACCCATGCTGCACTCGGACGATCTGGATCTCTCTTTTTCCGGGTTGAAAACGGCGGTAAAGTACGCGCTGCAGGCGATACCCGAAGTGGATGATGTCATTCGCGATCGCATGTGCGCGGAATTCGAAGAGGCGGTCGTGGATGTACTTTCGGCAAAAACGAAGCGCGCACTCGATCATTTCACGGTCCACACATTCATCCTCGGTGGTGGTGTATCGGCGAACAGCTATATCCGAACACGCCTGACCGACCTGATCGCAAAACACAACGCGGAAGTGGCCGTACGCATGCCTGCAACAGGACTTTCGACCGACAATGCGGTCATGATCGGTATGGCGGCATACCTATGCTACCTTCGAAACGCACCGGTCTTGCAAGCAATAGACCCGCTCACAGCAGACGGCTCCATGCAACTTACCGCTCGACAGAGCGAAATGGAGTAGCTCCTTCGTTTCGGGAATGCGATTGTTCACGCCACCCTTGAACATACTCCATCCGCACATTTTTAGAACTCACATGACCAAAATGCGAGCGTGAAAAAAACCCCGCTCAGGGGTTAGTGCAATGAAGACCTAGCATCCTGTTCTAGTGCGCAAGGCGCGGTATGCGCACCACACCCTGAATACCCCCCACCAGACTTCGCACCATCTCAAAAGTATTGTTCACCGTCACCGGCTGCACAATCCGTTCCACACGACTCTCCCGAATCCTCACGACGCCGTCAAAGGATCGACGTACCGGGGGTTGGACACAGTGCGCCACAGGGGTAGACGCTTTCCAGTACAACCGGACTCCGTCGAACGCTGAAGATCGTCTTTCTTGTAGTAGACTCATGATGGTGACAACGCTCCGCACAGCATGCCGGCAACCTCGACCTCACAATCCCAGACGCTCAACTGTCGGGGTTCGATCCGAATGATGGACACCATCGGGTCGACCCCCGCGTAGCTGAGAATCAGCCCCCTGATCCAGTCACGCTTTAAGCAAGTGGTCACAGGTGACCTTGCTTGCTCTGCGCATAGTTGTACCACCTCGGTGCGCACGCGCCTATGTGTATAACCTGCAAAAATAAGGACTGGTCCATGACGTCAACAGATGTCCGCTGTCCGTATAATTTTCTATGAAATTAAACACTTTTTTGACGTGTCTTTTGTGACCTTTATGATGACCGATACCTTTTCCACTCACCACGCCAAGGATTCGTCACGTTCACTAGAGCATTAACGCGGGGTATGCTACTATCCCGAGTAACGACCACCGTACTGTAACTATGCGGTATCGCTCTTATTCTTTAGCCATTCGCACCGTATGAGCACCACACCATCTTCCGCACCGACCATTCCCGAAAAGTTCCTGAAGCCCTACGACCCCACGGTATGCGAGGATCCGATATACGCGCTCTGGGAACGTTCCGGCCTCTTCAACCCCGACGTGTGCGTACGAGAAGGCGTCACAAAATCCGACGCGGAGTCATTCACGATAGTCCTCCCTCCCCCCAACGTCACGGGCGTGCTCCACATCGGCCACACCTACGAGGACACCCTACAAGACGCACTGATCCGTTTTGCCCGCATGCGGGGAAAGCGCACCCTTTGGATTCCCGGCACCGACTCGGCCGCCATAGCGACCCAATCGCGCGTGGAAAAGAACATCCAGAAGGATGAGGGAAAGTCGCGGCACGATCTCGGACGAGAGGAGCTTGTGCAGCGCGTAAACGCCTTTGCACTTGAACATGAGGAACGCATCTTAGGTCAGATCCGCAAGGTGGGCGCGTCACTCGATTGGTCGCGCTACGCCTATACACTCGACAAGAAGCGGTACCATGCGGTCATGACCGCATTCGTCCGCATGTACGAGGCAGGCCTCATCTACCGCGGCCACCGCATCGTGAACTGGGACCCGAAGGGGCAAACGACCATTTCCGATGACGAGATCGTGTATGAAGAACGAAAAGCGAAGTTCTACACGTTCCGCTATGCCAAAGATTTCCCCATCGCGATCTCAACCACTCGTCCGGAAACAAAGGTCGGAGACACCGCTGTCGCGGTCCACCCTGATGACGAGCGGTACAAAGCGTACGTGGGAACGGAGTACGACCTCACCTTTTGCGGGGTGCCGCTCCACGTCAAAATCATTGCGGATGAGCATGTCGACCCCACCTTCGGCACCGGCGCGCTCGGGGTCACACCTGCGCATAGCATGGTGGACTGGGAAATGAGCGAACGGCACGAACTTGCGGTGAAGCCGGTCATCAACGAGTATGCCCGCATGACCGTCGATGGTCCGCTTCATAACACGAAGGTTCTTGAGGCACGGGAAATGATCGTGGAATGGTTGCGCACAGAAGGCCTTATGGAAAAAGAGGAGGAGGTCACCCAGAACGTGTCGACCGCAGAGCGCACCGGCGCGGTGATAGAACCGCTTCCCAAGCTCCAATGGTTCATCGGTGTCGATCGGCCATTCACCCTCGAACATTCAGACATCCCGGGTATACCGGCAGGTACGACCCTTACCCTGAAGGAGCTCATGCGCACTTCGGTCGAACACGGTGGCGTTTCCATGCCCCAAGAGGGCTTTCGCAAGCGATACTTCCACTGGATCGACAATCTGCACGACTGGTGCATCTCGCGCCAAATATGGTTCGGACACCGTATTCCGGTGTGGTATCGCAAAGATGGGGTGGGAGCGATCACGGAAACATATTGTGGTGTCGACGCACCTCAAGGTGAGGGCTGGGAGCAGGATCCTGACGTGCTCGACACCTGGTTCAGCTCCGCACTGTGGACCTTCTCTACGCTCGGCTGGCCGGAGAAGACCGCAGACCTCGTCACCTACCACCCGACCACGTTCATGTCACCCGCATACGAGATCCTGAACCTCTGGGTGTCGCGCATGATCCTCATGAGCGGCTTTCACCTCGGACAAGTACCCTTCAAGACCGTGCTCATCCACGGGGTCGTGCGTGACAAACAGGGTCGGAAGTTCAGCAAATCGCTCGGCAACGGCATCGATCCGCTCGATGTGATAGCGCAGTACGGTGCCGACGCCTTGCGGATGGGTCTCCTCGTCGGAACCGCGATCGGCAACGACGTGAGTTTCGATCAAGGCAGGGTCAAGGGATACAAGCTCTTTGCGAACAAACTCTGGAACGTCACCCGCTTCGTACTTGAGCATGCGGAACGCACGGGCACCGATCTTCGTACCACAGGCACCGTGCACGACGAAGACCGCACACACCTGCAAACGCTCGACGCCCTTGTGCAAGAGGTGACCGAGGATATTGAGAACTTTCGCCTATACCTGGCTGCGGAAAAGATCTACCACTATGTGTGGCACACCTTTGCCGATGTTGTGCTTGAGGAAAGCAAACCGATCCTCCAAGGCGACGATGCCACACGTGCGGAAGGTCGTGCACGCGTGCTCTACGAAATGCTCGTGGTCCAGCTCAAACTCCTTCACCCCTTCATGCCGTTTGTGACCGAAGAGATATGGCAGGGTCTCCCCGCAAAAGATACCGAACAACTCATGGTGGCCACATGGCCCAAAGCAAGCGTTTGATCACAGAATCCCACGCACGCATCACCACCCTGCACAACCTCGCACATCGCGAGGTTGTGCATTATGAGGTCACGCTGTGTACAGCGCGGGTCACAAGATCATCGAAAATTGGTACAATATAGCGACATGCAGGCACTCGCTGAATTCTCAACCTTCTTCTACGCATTCCTCGGAGGCATGCTTCCCGCCCTGCTCTGGCTCTGGTTCTTCTTGAAAGAGGATAGTAAACGCCCTGAGCCGAAATGGATCATCATTGCCGCCTTTCTGTCCGGCATGGTCGCTGTCGTACTTGCACTCCCACTTGAAATGCTTGGCAAATGTATCGCAAGCGGTATGTGGCCCACGTCACCTTGGTGGTATGCCCACATCACCACGACCGCACAGGGTATGTTCACCACCCCGGCACCGTTCGGTATTTTTCCCTACTGCGCTGAACTACTCGACAGTTCACCGATCTTTCTCTGGGCCGCGACCGAGGAACTGCTGAAGTACGCGGTCGCACTTGCGGTCGTACTCTGGCGCAAGGCGGTCGACGAGCCGATCGATGCCATGGTGTACCTGATCACGGTCGCACTCGGTTTTGCCGCACTCGAAACCTGCCTGTTCCTCCTGGATCCGCTCGGTAGAGGAGATATCACAAAAGGCCTCGACATCGGCAACCTGCGCTTCATGGGTGCCGCACTTATTCACACGCTCTCGAGCGCCGTCGTCGGCTTCGCCATCGCACTCACCTTCTATCGCTCGTACGTACTCCAATGCATCTCGCTATGCACAGGACTTATCCTTGCAAGCGTATTGCACGCACTATTCAATCACCATATAATCATAAGCAGTGGTGAGCGAACCTCGATCGTATACTTTACGGTATGGCTCGGGGTGATTGGTGTTTTTCTCATGTTCGAGAAAGCGAAAACGATCACGTACTTTACTCGACCTCAACTCTAAGCAACTATGCCAAAAGCAAAACAGTCCTTCTTTCAGCGCCTTACCGGAGCGAACGACGTCGATGACAGCTACGAGGACGCATCGTACGAAGAGGAGACTCCCGCTCGTCGCGGTGGGCATGTTTCGCGCTACGAAGATGAAGCACCTGTCTCGCAGGGAGCGCGACACGAGGACACATGGTCGGAGGATGATGTTGAGGGTCAGCTGACAGTCGACGTGTTTCAGACCGCGGATGAGATCGTCATCAAGAGCATCGTTGCGGGTGTGCGTCCCGAGGATCTCGATGTGTCTATCTCACGCGACGTGGTCACCATCCGTGGCATCCGCGAAGAGCACAAAGAGGTTTCCGACGACAACTACTTCCATAAAGAGCTCTACTGGGGTTCTTTCATACGCACCGTGCTTTTACCGGCAGAGGTGGAAGTAGAGGAATCGCAGGCAAGCGAAAAGTACGGCATCCTCACCATTCGACTTCCAAAGGTCGACAAAGAACGCCAGACCAAGCTCAAAGTCAAGTCGCTCTAGCACCACGCGCGTCCGGGCCATTCGACCTTCCTTGAAAGCAAGTTGAGTGAAATTTGTTCATCTGGTGACGGCCCGAGATGGCCTTGATACTCGATTTTTTTGATTACTACACTATTACCAGAACAACCCGCCTTATTTTTTCCTGTTTCGTAACAAAAAACCGCGCAAGCGGTTTTTTGTTAGATGTTAGCTTTCTGTGCTGGGACCCGGGCTCGAACCGGGGACCCTTCGCTCTTCAGGCGAATGCTCTACCAACTGAGCTATCCCAGCAATATTTTGCGCAACTCATTGCGAAGACACCTACCCAGCCCACTCGGGCTCTCACGTATGCTCACCCTTACATAAGTATACCAACAAGTACGCCGGTAATCAATCCGCTCGAGGGTCGAGGCCATCGAGTATGCTCGACACGGGGATACGTGCCGGTAGCTGTTCCAGCTGCTCAACACCCTCGATCACTTGATCGTAGGTATGCCACAGGTCCTGCACCACATCGGCCAAATAGTAGCGATAGATAAGGACCGGTACCCCCACCATCACCGCCATGAAAAACATCTTTGACCAGAAGCTCCACAGCTCCGCACGCCATAGTTTGCGAAGGAGACGGTTGTTCTCTCGCGTCAAACGAATATTCTCCTTGATGAGATCCTGCATTTCTTCGTTCATAGTAGAAGTATACACCAGAGCCACGCGGGGTGAACAGGATGATACGCACCGAAAGCTTCTAGCTCATGCTGAAGATAGCCACTCACAGAGGTGTTGACAGTTTGCAGTATTCTGTTATTTTTGACAAAAAGTTCGTTCAAACAACACAATCAGGAGGGGTCATGAAAAAGATCGCTGACGGTCTTTTCGCAATCGAAGAACCCATGCCATGTTCTCCCGGCGAGCTATCATCGATCAGGCGTTGGGCCATTCCACACGCACTCGATCGCTCTGAGCCGGAAGAGGCGACGGCTCGAATACTATCCTTCTCGAAAGAGTGGGGACATGGGTCGGTGTCAGTTGGGGCACGATCCGGAAGATGATGGACGCGGAATGCGCGCTCTATCAAAGGATACGCGCAGCAAAGCAGCACAACTACGACGCGGGAAATCTTTTTGAGCATGCGCTCTTGATGTACCGTCTCAAGTGTTTGTTCTCACTCGGCATCTACCGCTTCTTCAAAGCGGCTCCGACACTGAAACTGATGGAGGAGCCCGATGAGACGGTTCCGCTCACCGGTATATTCGTCTTCGGTCCGGGGCACGTGATCAAGGGTGTGCAGGAACTCATTAACCGGAGATTGGTCAAAAGAGTGCTGATACACGATCACGGCGACACACTTGAAGTACTCATTCCCACCCCATCGCTCGTCGAGCAGATCTTGAAAGCACAGGGTATCGCGGCGGCACCCACGTCCTAGACCGTCCACACAGTAGTATCACGACCCCGCAGAGGCTTCTGCGGGGTTTGTTTTGTATCCACACCACCTCGACCCCCGGCAAGAGAATTTTCTTTTATCACTCGAAATAGTAATGGTTTTCTCACACACTTATTACCTCTCCCGCATGAACTGCTGAGCCAACAACACGTCAGATGTCGCCCTGTCGTCGGTGAGAATGCGATGTTCTTTGAGATCTCGGTCGGAGTAGGGGTACAAGTGCGTAGCATACGAACCGACCCCAAAGAAGGAGCGGATACGCGCCTCTACGTCGAACACCGGCGCATGCACGTTCGCACGCAACGCAAGCATGATGATGTTCTGCAATCCTTCTTCGTGTACGCCGTTCACCGCAAATACGTGCACTTCGTCAAAAACCTCGCGCAGGGTCCGGAGCGTTGAACCGAAGAGCGATGGTGCGGCGGTGTCGAGCGTAAGAACGTAGTTGCCGACATAGACTCCGCCCGGTGCCATCCGCGAGTAGAGGAGCGTGTAGAATTCGCGCGTGGTGACGTGCCACGGTACGGAGTAGTAGCCGGAGTACATATCACCAAAGACGATGTCGTACTTCCCTTCCTGCGCCGTCCGAAGAAATTGCCGCCCATCGGCGGTGTGTGCGTGTATCTTCTCCGAGTCAGGTAGCGCGAAATATGTACGCGCCAGCATGAAAAGTTTCGGCTCAACGTCCACCATGTCGACCTGTGCTTGCGGATAACGTGCATGCAGCGCACGTGCCACCGTACCGGTACCCGCACCGAGTACCAGTGCTTGCGTTGGTTGCGGCACAAAAACGTCGAACAGGTCGATGTACTTGGTGTACGGGAATAAAAGCGCGCCACTCGGCCACTCTACGCCTGAAGAGTACGAGCGATCAAGCAGCAGGAGACGCGCTTGCGTTCCGTAGAAATCCCGCTCGACCACGCGCACTCGTTCATAATACCCGTCTGCGGCATACAGCGTATTGGCACCATCGCCGTGCGCATCCCGGATCTTTGGGTACAAAATAAGTGCGCACACGATCAAGAACACGGGAAAGACCACGCGCATCACCCGAGCGCCGAATGTACCCATACGCACGGTTCCCCACACCCCGATCCCCGCCACAAGCGCTCCGAGTACAAGCATGGAATGATGAATGCCGACATACGGCACCAAGAGGAACCCGGAAGTGAGCGAGCCCGCGATCGACCCGAGCGTCGACCAGAAGAACACCTCGCCCGACACCGTCCCCACTCCCCGCCCGGGGAGCGCAACGGTGCGCAACGCGATGACAAAAGGAGAGAGAAACCCGAACAGACAGGCGGGTACGAAGAAAAGCGCGAGCGAGGCAACGAGGGGACCATACGTAACCGGGAAAAATGTACCGAAGAATGGCAGCAAAAGCATCGAGAGAAGGTGTGTCCCAATGACGCTCACGCCCGCAAGCCAGACGAAAAAATGGAACACCTCCCTGTCCGGTCGCTTGTCGGCAAGTGCCCCACCGTATCGATACCCGAGCGCAAGTGCACACAAAACGACCGAAAGGACACTCGAAAACGCGAATATGGTGTTCCCGAAGTACGGTGCGATGATCCTCACAGCCATCACCTCGACCGCAAGTACCACGGCGCCGGTCACACACACCACGCAGAGCAGCACGTCTCGCTCGAAGATCGCTCGTGCGCGTGAAAAAGAATACATGCACCCACTATACCACACACACCTGAGAGGCGTGTTCGAAGACGATTCATACACCATGCACCAAAGATGTTTTGTACAGCTTGGAGTTAGTAACACCGGACACAACGGGCACTGTTTTTCGTAGCACATGCATACGGTACACTTACCGTGCCGAGCAATGCCGTCGTTCTGTGGTACACATTTCCATCTCCGGGTCCACACGCTTCCGCCCACACTGCAAAGTTGGCGGGCGCGGATATGAGATCTTTTCGCAACGCGCCAATCTACACGAGCACCGGTTCCTCTTCGATCGGGTGATACGCAGTAGCATGCGAAAGATCGCCTTTTGCCAACCCACGCGAGACGTGGTTTCGGAAATAACACACCGCGCGTTTTAGAGATCGACCGTGTGTGGCTCCGGCTCCGTCGAAACATCATGACCGACACGTTGCATGACGGAACCGGTAAATTCATACGTCAAACAATATGTCGTAAGGTTTGTGTTACTATACACACAACCGCGCAATCCATTAGGAACATGTTCGATACCCGTACGAGAGGTCCCGATCGTATACACATCGGCGTGCCCCTCTTCTTCCACAAACGGCACCTTTTTCAACTCACCGTTCCTCGCAAGATGGTAGAGCGCGAGCGATTCCGTACTACAACTTTCATATTGGTAAATACCGATAAACGATATACCAGACCGCGACTCGTGGATAACTCGTATTCCATCATGGAGTCGTCCCTCAACAAACAGTCGGGCATGGTCGACCATCACCGACCCGACTTCGCGACCATCTTTTCTGCTCACAAGACGAAAACTGCCCGACCTCGTGAGCACGCCCGCATTATGTCCACAAAATGTACACAGAAGATCGGAAGGCGACCGGTGGGCGTACAAGGTCCCTCTTTTTCATGCCGGACCTGTTGGTCGCGCACGGTGCGTACCCGGTTCCGAACACCTCGACCGTGTTCATCCTGTCGCCATGCACACTATCGAGGTATCGTCACAAAGAGCCTGTTGCCGTTCTTCGTATCAATATCAAGTATGATCGGAGAGATCGCAAGGGCGAGCTCGAAGATGGACCGTAATCTCAACGCTTCACGCGCTTCTTTTTTTGTTGAGAACGTGAACTCGAATCGTGCAATGCGTTTTGTGTGTCTGAGCCCGGTGCACTGTGCTCGCAGGGTGAAATGGCGAAGGGTCTTTTCCAGGATCGTCTGCTTCTTTTTATCCGAATTCGAGCCGCCCGTCCCTTCCGACACTTTGTGGCCATCGGGGGTCATGAGCACCTCGCGCGGTTTGTTCGAGCCGTCGCTCGGCGCCACGACTCCGACCTCTTCGAGCTGATCCATGATCCGAGCCGCCCTCCCGTACCCGATCTTGAAACGTCGCTGGATCAGCGACGTGCTCGCCTTTTGTTCTTGTACAACGTATTCTTTCACCGCGTCGAGCAATTGATCCTGCTCGCACTCTTCGTATTCGTCGTCAAAAGCGCGCGGACTTTCGGAAGCATCGCACGCGGCCGGATCAGACGCTTCGCCACCGTGACCATATCGGTCGCACGACTCCTTCACTATGGCTCTGATCATCTCTGTGGTGGTTCGTGGTGTCTGCATACGTTCGGCGCGGAGCATCTCGCCCATCTTGTACAGCGCATCGCCACCGCCGAGCAGTTTCTCCGCTCCCGAGTCGTCGAGGATAGTGCGGCTGTCGACCATCGAAGGCACCTTGAACGCGATGCGACAGGGGATGTTCGCTTTCATGATGCCGGTGATCACCTTCACCGAGGGATGTTGCGTGCTCAAGATCAGGTGTATGCCGACGGGTCGACTCGTCATGCACAGGCGAACGATGTTCACTTCGATCTGTTGAGGATATGTGGCCATAACGTCGGCAAGCTCATCGACAACGATCACGATATACGGTAACGCCTCATCCTCGTCCATACGTTTCTTGTGATATTCACTGACATCGCGTACCTTCGCCTTGTTGAGGACCTCATAGCGACGTTCCATCTCCTTTACGGCCCACTTCAGTGCGGTGACGGCCCTTTTGGGATCGTTCACGCTCTTCGTAAGCAAGAACGGGCTCTCATCGTAGAGCGAGAACTCGACTCGCTTCAGATCGATGAGAACGAGGCGCACATGTTCGGGCGTATATCGCTTCATGAGCGACGTTATGAGCAGGTGCAGAAAAGTCGACTTGCCTGAGCCCGTTGAACCGCCAATGAGCATATGTGGCATCGTACAAAGGTTCGCTGTGACGGGCTCGTTGTAGTCCGAAACGCCGAACGGAAGTACGAGGTCGCCCGGAGCGTTTTCGTACTCGCCAGACTCGAACACCAGCTGAGGTTCCAAGACCCTGGGCTTGCGTTTTGGGATGTGTACCCCGATGAGGTGTTCGTCCGGGATCGGCGCCTCGATCTCGACCCCCTTGATACCCAACGCGTACGCAAGGTCCTTCTGAAAGCTTTCGATCTCCGCCATACGCACCGATCGCTCGGCTTGAAGGTGTAGCGTAAGCACATGGCGGCCCTCGATTGCATTGACCAGCTTCATCGGCGCCTTAAAGTTCGCGAAGGTACTGAGCACGCTGTCGATCTGCTCCCGAACTTCATGGGAATATTTTTTGATTGTCATAGGAAATGTGGGCTACTGGTACTTCCCTACTGTACCATATGGGTATTGTCTGCCAAGTGACCCGGCACGGAACCAGCCGAACGATCGAGCATAAAAGCCGGCGGAATATGTTGAATATTCGGCCTGCTTTCTTGCTCGGATCATTCCATCTTCATGATCCCCCTGTGGCACGATCCTCGCGCCCGCTACGGAACCGTGCCGGTAATTACGTAACAAGTACCGGTATTAGTTACGTAATTGTTACGCGCTGCTTGCGGGGGCTTTCTTGTAGTAAAGCCGCACGTCTACGATCGTACGTTCATCGGGATCGGCGCAGCCCTCCTTGTCGGTGACCTCGCACACTACGATGCGGTCCACTTCCATGGCTTGGACGATATCCTCGATCAACCACTGTTCGATACGGCGAAGGTCTTCAGCATGCTGCAGTTCGATCAACATGCGAACGATACGGGCGCTTACTCGTTCTTGCACGTGCACGAACGAGCTGATGCCGTGATTTTCCCACAGTACCAAGCGGAAGCGCTCCGCGCACCGCTTGAGCGCCTCCTTCCGGTCCCGTTCTTCTTTCTTGCGTACGGAGTACTGTACCGAGCCGTACAGCAAAAGTAGCGGCAGCGCCAGCATCAGATATGGTATGAGCACCATGAACGCACAGGCCGCAAGGAGTATCATGAACGTGATGAACTCGGTTCGTACGGCATTCCGCTCGTGATACGCGTCATACCGCTCCTTGATTTTCAGGCGTTCGTTCCAATACAGACAACCCCGGTATGTCAGCACCAAAAAGAGCACGGCAAACGCACCGACTATAAGCACCATTCGCGTCGCTTCGTCCGGTGCGTACCGCAATGATGTAAGGTACGCGGCCACCACCGCAAGCCAGAAGATGCGCACGAACCATTCTTCCGCCATGGTAAGCCACGGCGCACGGTACTCGACGATAGAGTCGACATGCGTAATAAGCCAGCGGGTTGCAAAGATAAGAAGCGCCAACACGATCACCCCCGCACTGAACTGCAAAAGATACTCGATGGTATCCGGCTGTGGCATACTTCACATTACACGATCATGCGACCTCCCGCAAACGGTACGGGTTTCACCTCTCGAACTTCACAGAGCACAAAAACCACATCGATCACCTTGCGGTGAGACATAGCCCCGCGTACGGCATGCGATTCGCGGGTGTTGTGCTCACTTCCCCAAGTGTGTCGTCACAAACGCGATCGTCATGTCGAGGTTGAACACACCAAATGTTCGCTTCACGATGCGTGATCCTTCAACATGAACATGTTCCATCTCGAAACACGTTTCTTGTCATTCGGTTCGTCCTCCGTGCACTGTTCTTGATGTGTTTGGGCACCACTTGCGGGTCGATGCCGAATACTTACTCGCTCTTTTGCACGCTCCGGGCCGTGGGTTTGATGCAGTCGATGACGGCACGGCACTCGGGCGAAAGCACGCTTTTCATGATGCGGCGCGTGTATACTGCGGATCACCGTCCATACAGTGCGTGGTGAGCCGGTGAACCGAGCGTGAGGGCAACGTATGCGGATCGAGGAAAATCATCCCTGTTTACGTTTTCCTACTTCCACACCGGCTTACCCGTGAGATCATCGAATTTGCGCTTGTACGGCACGGTGAGGGTGAACGTCTTAGTCTTTCGGTCGAGTGATAGAGGTATTGTCGTTTCGAGACCATACTCCACGTGCCAATGACCTTCTGCCACTTTCTCAAGGTCGCGTTCCGAACGCACGGTATACGTGACATCGAGCGCACGCCGACGGGTACGGTACACGGGCTCGCCGACAACACGCACGCGCATCCGTTGGTAGCGGGACTTGAGCCGCAAGGTGTACCACATGAACACTCGCCATGGGTCCATATTGTGCACATCCGGCTCGATAATACGGTACACGCCCCGTTTTTCGGTCTTGATCACCATCAATTCCTCACGCATATCTTGAAAGTACCGACGCGCTTTATCTACAGGCACCTGCAGGAACTGTGCGACGTCCGCGAGGGTTATGGTATCGCGCTCCACGATAAAGCGAAACAGTGCGGGCCATCGCTCTTCATACTCTTTCTCCTCCAACTCTTCCTCGGTGGGCTCATGCTCGAGCGCGAACACTTCACGCGTACCCTGCTCTGCGCGCTCGCGGATCTGGCGTATGACATTTCGCAGATGTGGATCTTCCACATCCGGAGCTAGTGCATCAAGCTCGCGTATCGCCTCGGCATATTCGGCCCGCTCGCGCAGCACTTCGGCCCGTAGCATGCGTGCGCGTATATCGTCGCCCGTGCTCGGCAGAAGGGACACGAGCTCTGCGGTGTATTCATCGTAGTGATCGAATTCGTGCGGGTTGCTCCGCCACGAGCGAAGTCCGAACAGGTGATTGACCGCCCCAAGAAAGCCGAGGAGGATCTCCTTGCGTTCATCCGGTGGCACGTCTGTTCGCGCAAGCAGCAGATCGATCGTTTTCATCTTAGCCAGCGGCTTTTCTACCGTGCCGGTGGCCCCCTCCTCCGCTCCATCGTCCTCGTTTCGCTCCGTCTCGCGCACCTCGTGCCATGTGGCATACCGCCCGACATATTCACACGCGGGGCAACCCAAAAAATCGAACCGGTCCGGATTACCATGTGAGTAGCTCATCTCGCCATCAGACCACTCTACCACGTCAAAGATGAACATACTGGTCATCCGGGTCACCTGTACGAGTTGCCGGCACTGCGGACAGGCGTATTTCGTGAAGATAATTCTCGTCATGGACCACCAGTATAGCGCAGACATCGGCCTATGGCGACCGAGCGGTCTCGGACTTGCGTTATCGAGCACGAGCGCTATACTGGAGTGCATCGGGAGATTGCTGTGGCTACCAACCACAGGCCGCCACGGAGGCGACGGTGTACCCGGTACACCCCAATCCCACAGAACGAGCGTCGGCCCGAACGCGGCCGGAAGTCAGGTGGAACCACGAGCGAGTATTCGCCCGCCCTGGCACGAACATCCTACACGGGTGTTCATGCCAGGGCGTTAATTTTTATCAACACCATTGTTATCACCTGCCGGCAAACGGTTACGTACCACGCCCGTCATTGCGCGAGCCGAAGGCGCGGCATTCCGGGGCGCGGTGCACGCACGGCACATGGTTGGTGACCTAACATAGCACTACAGTATGTCTACTATCATCGACATGAAGCGCCACACGCTCGCGCACCTGCTCGCGGCGGCGGTCAAGGAGCTCTACCCGCACGCCAAGCCCACTATAGGCCCCGCGATCGACAACGGCTTCTACTACGACTTTGACTTCTCGGGCGGCGAGAAGCCGGGCGACCACGACCTCAAGAAAATAGAGCAAAAGATGCGCGAGCACCTCAAAAAGTGGGCGACTATCCAAGGTGAGGAGGTGACCGAGAAGAAGGCGCGCGAACACTTCGCAAAGAACGAGTACAAGCTCGAGCTCATCGACGAGATCATCTCCCGCAAGGAGCCGCTCACCTTCTTCCACTCCCTCCCCGCGGTCGCGCAAACGACCCCCGCAAGTGACAAACTGCAAGACGCAAGCTTGTTTACAGACTTATGCCGTGGCGGCCACATGGAGCACGTACAAGACATTGATAAGAACAGCTTCCAACTCTCTCGCATCGCCGGTGCGTACTGGCGTGGTGATGAAAAGAAGCCCATGCTCACCCGCATCTACGGCCTCGCCTTCGACACCAGGGACGAGCTCGACGCGTACCAGAAGCAGGTGGAGGAAGCGAAAAAGCGCGACCACCGCAAACTCGGCAAAGAGCTCGACCTCTTTACCTTTTCTGAGCTCGTAGGGGCGGGGCTACCTCTGTGGACGCCGCGTGGCACGATCGTACGTGAAGAACTCGACCGCTTTGTGTGGGATCTGCGGAACAAAAGCGGGTACAGTAAGGTCACCATCCCCCACATCACCAAGCGCGACCTGTACGAGCGCAGCGGACATTGGGAAAAGTTTGCCGATGAACTGTTCCGTATCACCACCCGCGAAGGCAAGGAGTATGCGTTGAAGCCGATGAACTGTCCGCACCACACGCAGATATTCGCACGCCAGCCGCATAGCTATCGCGACATGCCGCAACGTTACGCCGAAACGACCATGGTCTATCGCGATGAGCAGTCCGGCGAGCTTGGTGGCCTTACGCGTGTACTCTCGATCACCCAGGATGATTCGCACATTTTCTGTCGACACAGCCAGGTCAAGGAAGAGTTCATGCGTATCTGGGACGTGATCGATGCGCTCTACACAACCTTCGACTTTTCGTTGCGCGCGCGTCTTTCATTTCACGATCCGGCGCATGAAGAAAAGTATCTCGGTACCCCCGAGATCTGGCGGAACGCGGAGCAAGCATTGCGAGAGATCGCGATGGAACGGAATGCCGACCACTTTGAGGCGCCCGGCGAGGCGGCGATGTATGGCCCCAAGCTCGATTTCATGGGCACCGACTCGATCGGGCGCGAGCACCAAGTGGCCACAATACAACTCGATATGAACCTGCCGGAACGTTTCGACCTTGCGTGCGTCAATGAAAAAGGCGAGCGTGAACGCATTGTCATGATACATTCCGCTATTATGGGATCGATCGAACGCTTTACCGCCGTACTTCTCGAGCATCTTGGCGGTGCGCTACCCACCTGGCTTTCGCCGGTGCAGGTCGAGGTCGTGCCGGTATCCGAAAAGCACCTTGCGTATGCGAAGGGAGTGGCCGACCTCCTCAAAGCTGAAGGCCTACGCGTGCACATTGATGCGAGCGACAACAGCTTGGGGAAGAAGATACGTGAGGTGAAGCAGGCAAAAACCCCCTATTTCTTGGTCCTCGGCGACAAGGAAGTGGAGGCGCAAGTGGTCACCGTCGAAAGTCGAGACCGTGGCAACGAAGGTGTTTGCCCCCTACCCGACTTCCTCGCACGGCTTACTAAGGAAGTACGAGAGCGCCAGTATAGTGCAGGCCATCAGAAATGAGTCGCTTACAATAAAAAGGAGACTGATCACAGGGGCCCGTTATTGAAGGAGGTCACGTTTTGTTCATTGGAGAATGGGGTCGGGACCCATCCCATGGTCGCCCGACTCCATTTTTGGAATATCGGCACCCCGCCACTCGCACAAGTTATGACATGATAGGTGCATCCCCAATGCCACTGCGTGGTTGTCGTGCGATACCGCTGGTAGAGTCGTGTACTGAGAAGTCACCCAACCTGCCGCGTATAATGATTTTCCCGATAACCTTCTTGTCGACATGGTACTCGTCGGCGAGTGAACGTTGTGTGCGACCACCGAGCCACTCCGTATACACCTCCCGTCGCA
>JAYRSE010000032.1:0-8076 GCA_041920275.1 Minisyncoccota bacterium
CTCTCGTCCTCCTCCGCACCGTTCATCAACGTCGCACCCATCGTGAATGCCATTACCGGCATTGTACCCTCGGGCTTCCAAATCGGTACCGCGGCCGAAGTGAACACGAGCGGCGCGAACAACTATCGGTATGCGGTGTGGCGCACGCCGATTTTTGCGCAGATGCACTACCACTTCCGAGCGGATGACGGAGATGAATCGTCAGCAAGTTCGCTCACGGGCGGCGTGGAAGATACTCCTTACACGAACGCTCGGGAAGGTGTGCCGTTCCGTATTCGTACCGAGGTTGTAAACCAAAGCGGCGCTTCGGCTTCCGCATCCTTCCGTTTGGAGTACGCCGAGCGTGTGAGCACCTGTGCGGATGCAACCGGGTGGACGCGTGTCGGTGACGCGGGTGGAGCGTTCGACCTGTATGACACGGCAAACCTGACCGACGGGGAAGACACCACGAACATTGCGGTTGCAACCGGTGGCGTCACTGACGAGGATGTGACCTTCACGACGCCGAACGGTGGCGTTCGAGACACGTCGGACGAAGCGGCGTTGGTGAGCGTTGCGTCCGACGGCTTCATTGAACTTGAGTATGCCGTGGTGGCGACACAATACGCGACCGATACGACGCCCTACTGTTTTCGGGTTTCGGATGCCGGTGCGGGACTCTCCATCTACGATGAGTATCCCGAAACGACCTTTTACGCGCACCTGTTTGCAACCTCCACCGGCACACAAACTCCCTACGCCGATGTTCCGAGCACCAACGTGTATACGGGAGGCGTTTTTGTGGTCTATGATGTGCGTGCAAACGATACGCATGAGATAACCGACGTCACCATCAATGAACGGGGGACGGTGCACGGTTCCTCGTCGCTCGCGAACATCAAACTGCGGTACGAGTACGACACCACGGCACCCTACGACTGTGCCGACGAAACGTATGACGGCACGGAAACGCAGTTTGGTGTTACGGATGCAGATGGATTCTCGGGAGCCGATGGTACCGCATCATTTTCCGGCTCACTCACCGCCTCGAGCACGCAGGCAATTTGTTTGTATCCGGTGTTGGATATTCTCGAGGGTGCGAGCACCGGAGAGACTATCGAGCTTGAAATAAGCACAACCACGGAAGATGTGCTTGCGTCGGGTGGCGACAAAGTTCGCGGTGTCGATCCTGTGCGCATCGCGAGTAGCACCATCCTTCGTGATGACATGCTCACCCAGGTGCACTATCATTGGCGCAACGACAACGGTACGGAAATCACCGCATCATCGGTTACGGGTGGCGCGGAAGATACCGCCTATATGAACATGCCGCGGAATACCACCAAGCGATTGCGTGTTGCGGTATCGAACGAAGGTGCCACGAGCTCGCTTTCCACACAGTACCGTCTCGAGTACGGTGAAAAGGCGGATACTTGTGAAGCGATAGGCACATGGACCGATGTTGGTACCGCAGGTGGCGCGTTCGATATGTATAACACCTCGAATCTCACGGACGGAGCCGACACCACCGACATACCGATCGGTGACGGAGGTACGACCAACGAGAATGCCACGTTCAAAACTCCAAATGGTGGGGTGAAGGATACCTCGTCGCAAGCGGGAGGTGTCGTTCTTGCGGAAACGGAATTCGTCGAGCTTGAGTATGCGGTGCGTGCGCTTTCCGGTGCGACTGACGGCACGAGCTACTGTTTTCGCGTAACCGACGCGGGTACGCCGATCTCCGCATACAATATATATGGCGAGACCACGATGACCGCAGCGGTACTCGTAAGTGCGATCGGAACTCAAACGGAGACCGCGGTGTCGCCCGGGGTCGATCAGTATCTCGGCGGTGCATTTCTTATCGAAGACCAGGTCGCCTCGCGCAATGTGACGAGCATCACCCTCACGGAGAACGGTTCGATCGATGCGGCGAATGACCTCTCAAACGTGCGTTTGTACTACGAGCATTCCACCACGACACCGTACGACTGTTCCGATGTGTCGTATGATGGGGACGAAGCGCAGTTCGGTGCCACCTCGCCGTCCTTTTCCGGTGCGAACGGTTCCTCGACCTTCAGCGGTTCCGCGACCATATCGACCACATCCGCTCTCTGTGTCTACGCGGTCGTCGACGTCGACGGGACTGCAAACGGGGGCGACACCATCGATATCGAGATCGAGCATCCGGGTGAGCAGGTACAGGTGTCCGCAGGAGCGGTCAACCCGAACACTCCGGTCGCTATTGCCGGCTCCACCACGGTGGAAAAGTTGACCCTCTCGCAAGATCACTATCACTGGCGCAATGACGATGGGAGCGAGTCGGGGGCTACCTCGGCGACCGGAGGGGTCGAGGACACACCGGTCTCCGGCTTGGTGCAGAACGGGACGATACGTCTGCGTGTCGAGGCGTCACAGAGTGGCACGGTTAGCTCGCCGGTCTCGTTCGGTCTCGAGTATGCGGAGCGAGTGAGTACCTGTGAGGCGGTGGCGTCGTGGACCCCGATCGAGTCGACGAACGGCACTTGGGCGCTTTCCGACTCGCCGAATCTCACCAACGGATCGGATACGACCAATATCGTGGTCGGTGCGGGTGGGGTGACCGATTCGAAGGCGACGTTCAAGACGCCGAATGGTGCCGTGCGCGATACGAACGCGACCACGTCCGACATCACGCTCTCCTCGACCGAATTCTTGGAGCTCGAGTATGCGCTTGAGCCGACCGGAAATGCCGCGTTCGGCGGTACCTACTGTTTTCGTCTGACCACGAACGGAGCTCCACTCGAGACGTACACGGTGTATCCACAGGCGACGATACGCACCAACCAGGACTTTTATATTCAGCGGGGGGTGAGTACCATCAATACGGGCACTTCCACGGTCAGCTTGGTCGCCGGTACCGACTATGTGGCTCCCAAGGCGAGCACGAGCGCGTTCATGCGCATCACGAATGCGATGCACACCGGTGCCGGTGCGAACAGTGGTGGCGGTGCGCAGAACGCGAGCAATGTGACCGTCAGTATTGTCAATCCGAGCGAGCTGCTCTCCGGCGTCACGTTCGCTCGTGCGGGAACCACGAACAACACAAGGGTGTACTGGGAGATCATCGAGTACATCGGTCCCGTGGGGGGTGACAATGAGATCAAGGTGCGTGATCAGGCGGCACTCGCGTATGGCACCGCTTCGCTTGCCGCAACGACCTCCGTGGTAGGCGGTGTCGCGGACGATTCCGATGTGGCGGTCTTCATTACGGGACAGCGCAACCCCGCCGCAAACACCACGAACTATCCGGCGGGTATCTCGACCGCCGCATGGAACGCTTCCGATGATACCGCCACGTTCACGCGCGGTACCACCGGCTCCGTTGCAAGCGTGGTGAGCTATGCGGTCGTGGAGTTCACCGGTGTGAACTGGAAGGTTCAGCGCAGCGAGCATGCCCACAGTTCCGCCGGCGCCACCGAGACGGAGACCATCACCGCGGTGAACGATCTTTCTCGCGCGTTCTTGCATACACAAAAGCGCACGGGGACGAACCAGGTCGATGAGTTCGGCCACGAGGTGTGGCTGTCTTCCGTGGGGCAGGTCTCGTACTATATTCCATCGACCGCGACATCGCCGAACACGCACGTGCACGTGGCATGGGTGATCGAGAACACGCAAACGAACGGCACCCCGATGCGGGTGACCCGCAGCAACGGCTCGCAAGCTTCAGGTGGTGTCGAGCCGTCGACATACTCGATAGCGATCGGTGCCACGCTCTCGGCGCTTTCGAACACCACGATCCACATGAACATGATCGGCTTGGGCAACACCACCGCACACCCGCGTGCGATCATGGGAGCCACGATCGCCTCGACGACGCACTACGAGCTCTGGATCTCCGACACCGGAAGCGCGCGCAGTTACCGTACCGAGGTCGTGGAGTGGCCGACCGCGGAGCTTGCGCTCGAGCAGAACTACTACCGATGGTACACGGACAACGACGCGCTCGATCCATCTGATGCGTGGCCGCAAGGTGCGGTCGACCTGGGCGAGAACACCGCGATCACCGCGTCCGATGATCCGCCGACCGAAGGTGATGTGCTGCGGTTGCGCATGTCCGTACGGGTGCACGGTTCGAACGTCTCGCGCGAAACAAAACGCTTCACCTTGGAGTACGGCGTGCGCAGTACGGCATGCAGCGCCATTTCGACCTGGTACACAGTGGGAGACAGTGCCTCCACCACCGTTTGGCGTGGTTACAACGCAAGTCCGCTTTCGGGTACGCCGCTCTCCGGAGACCCTCCGAGCGGTGGTGATCTGAACCTGTCGGTCTCCGACAGGGCAGGCACCTACGAGGAGTCGGGGTCGACCGCGTTGAACCCATACAAGCTGCGCATCAATGATGATGTTGAGTACGATTGGGTGCTTACCCCGAACGGGGTCGCGGACAAGACCGCGTACTGCTTCCGTATGGTGAACGAGGACCGGAGTGAGTTCGATACCTACACGTACTACCCGACGCTCACGACCGCGGGCTTCGAGGTGGTGCAGGGGAATTGGCGGTTCTTTGATGATGAGAGTGAGCGTACCCCCGCAGCCCCGCTTGCGGCCACCAACACGGCACCCTCGGGAGTGGGGCCGGGCGACGTGTTCAAACTGCGGGTGACGCTTTCCGAGGTGGCGGGCAAGGCGGGAACGGATGTGAAGTTCAAGCTCCAATACTCGACCGTGCCCGATTTCAGCGTCGCCTACGACGTGGCGGACCAAGACACCTGTGTGTACGGCTCCCGATGGTGCATGGCGGATGGAGCGGGCACCGAGGGCGAGCGGATACAAGCGACCGTGATGCCCGCTGACGCGTGTGTGCTTGGGATCGGGGACGGGTGCGGTACGCACAACGAGTACTCCTATGCGCCGGATGTGTTGGGCGAGGTGGGAACGACCACGGTCGATGGTACCGGTACGACCATATCGCTTCAGCACACGTACGACGACCCGGTCTTTATCGTGGAGGCGATCTCGGGCGACAGTGCGGGGGACTCGAGCAACCGACCCGCGGTCGCGATCATCACCGCAACATCCACGAACAGTCTCTCGGTGCGTATCGCTCGACCGGACAACGAGGTTGGTGCACATGGATCGGAGACCGTGGGGTATGTGGTGATGGAGCGGGGTGCGCATACGTTGCCCGACGGCAGGCGTGTGGATGCGGGAACGATCGATACCGCGCATTACTACGGCAGCGATGTGTCCGGTGCGTCCGATGACACGTGCACTTTCACCCAGACGTTCTCTGATGTTCCCATCGTACTTACGTCGCTCCAGACCGATAACAATACGGGTACTCCCGACTTCCTCACCGCCTCACAGGCGCTGGTGACCGTTGATGATTTCGCCTGCTCGATGGAAGTGCCGGATGGTGAGACCAATGAACCGACTGCACCAGAAACGTACGGATGGATAGCCATCGAGCGTGGTGTGTTCAAGAACAACGGTACCCCAATCGTCGCCACGACGACCGGCGTGGCTGTGTCCGGTTGGGCGAATACCCCATGGTATGAGGAGCTCTTTCCGTTCGAGTGGTTCGCAGGTACGCCCGGTCTGGTGGCAAGCAAGCAGACTCGCAACGGTGCGGAAGGCGGTTGGGTGCGGTATGACGATATTTCTATGATCGGCGCACTTTTTGCGATCGATGAGCGCGACGATGGCGAGCGGTCGCACGGTGACGAAAATGTCGGCTACCTGGCGTTCGGCACATCGAGCGGGGTTCTGTATCGTGGAGGAACGAGCGGTATTTCGTTCCCCGCGGGTGCGGTGCAGGAGTATGAGTTCACGATGACCCACAAGGATGCCGCGGTCGGGCAGGTGTACTACTTCCGTCTGTACGATGTGCGCGCGGACGCGCCGGTCGGCACGACAACCGTGCCGGGAAGCTATCCGTCCATCGTTTCAGCGAGCGGTGAAGTGACCTTTACGGTGAGCGGTATCCCGATCGGGTCGTCGACCGAGGGGGTGACCATGGACATCACCACGACCGCACTTTCGATCCCGTTCGGGGGCCTCTCGCTCGGGGTCGATCGAAATGCCGCGCAGCGCCTGACCGTGTCCACCAATGCAAGCAATGGGTACCAGGTGTTCGCCTATGAACGACAGCCGCTCACTGCGGGAAGCGGGGCCACCATAGCGGCTGTGACCGGCACCAATGCCGCTCCGGTCGGCTGGAGCAGCGGGTGTTCCCCCGCGGCACCGAGCTGTTTCGGGTACCACGCGGGCGACAACACGCTTGCGGGCGGGTCCACACGCTTTTTGGTATCGGATACGTATGCGGCACTCACCGATACGCCCGCCGAGGTGGCGTACAGCGGCGGACCGGTTCCGACGGAGTCGACCGACATCGTGTACCGCATACGCGTGAATGCGGGGCAAACCGCCGGACTGTACGAGAGCAAGCTCGTGTACATCGTAGTGCCGGTCTTTTAATCGCAGGTCATCACATACTCATGATCGAAGAGGCGGTACCATCAGGAAAGAACGACAAGCGCGGCGATGTGACGAACGTCGTGAAGGGTGTTTCGAATGGCGACGCGGTCGACGGGCAAGGAGTGGATCGATCGTTGATGGAATCGCGCGTTGCGTGTGAGAAATGTGCGATGGAGGTGGCGACCGCGCGCAGGGTGTTCTTTGAGGAGTTCATCGGTCGCGCGAGTCCAAAAGGTCGGGACCTTCTCGGAAACTTGTTCGGTGCCGCTCGAGCGCGCAAGGTTGATGCTCCATTCCTTCAGTCTCTCAAGGAATATGATGAAGCACTTGATCGGTACGAACGGCAGCTCGAGGTACGAAAGAGCGTGCTCAAGGAGCTTTCCATGCGAAAAGGAGAGGGGACGGATACCGGTGAAGGAATGAAAACGGATATCCTCTTGGTCGCTGTTGCGTACCGCGGAATGCAGGGAGATCGAAAGGTGGTCGAGCATGCGAAGATGGCCTCCGAAGGGGAGGGAGATCGTACACTTTCATACTTGCAAAGCGTGGATACTTGGTTTTCTCGAAAAAGTCGTGTGCAGCAGATGCGTTTCGGCGGAATACTTTCGGATGGCGTCGATCTCTTCGTCGGGCCGGACTCGGTGGCGGGTGGCGAGCGGAAACGCGCGGACGCGCGTAGTGCTGCGGATGTCGTTTCTCGTGTAGCGTTGGAAAGCGAAGCGGTGTCGGTTCCCGAGCATGACATGCCGGAAATCGGATCCTTGCATGCATTACTCGCACAACCGCAGACGAACCCAGCACACTTGGATGCGGTGAGCGAGGTCGGTGGGGTCGAAGTGGTCCATATCGGTGAACCCCCGCTCACCGCAGAGCAGATCCGGGTATTACAGCGGCGCGGAAGTGTACGAAAACCCGCGAGTTCCACTGCGCCCGTTCGGTCGGCTATCCCCCGGTCGCCGGGAGTCGGGAGCGGCTCGACGTCGGCGGTGCTCAAGAAGAAGAACGCAGTTATGGCGATACGGTCGAATGAACATGAGGAGGATGTACGACCAACATCCGGAGCGATGTTCGATACACGGCTCGCGGACCTCATACAGTGGGATGGGTTCCGGTTTCGGGAACAGGTAACGGGTGAACTCACGGAGTGCGACCTGCGGGTCGAGGAGGTGTTGGGAACGGTATCTGCAGGGTCGGAAGAGCTTTTGCCGCACGCGACGAAAGCGGCGTTCGAGTCGGTCGTTCTTGCGAATGCGAAGATCGGACTTCCGGACGACATACGTTCGTTGCTTGCCGAATGTTGGGAACCCCTCGCATATATACGAGTCTCCGACCTGTATGATGTGACGCGGGGGGTGGTGTGCGAGGCCGAAGGGGTGCGGGTCGAGCTTTCGAACAGAACCGAGGATCTGTTGCGGGACTTGATCGCCCGCGTGGAGAGTGGAACGGAAGGGGATCTGCGGAAGGTCGTCACCGGTCTTATCGACCGTGCGAGCGTTTCCGACGGAAACGAAACGCTCGGCGATCTCATGCGGAACATATATGCGGCAAAGATCGGTGTGCACTAATACCATCCCAAGAAACCATCAGGAACTCCGCCCGTACACCTTTTTGAGAAACCGCTCCAAGGGCGCTTGC
>JAYRSE010000033.1:0-50412 GCA_041920275.1 Minisyncoccota bacterium
GATCGACCGCGCGCTGACTCCTTCGTTGTGTAATGTGCTGATAATGACTCGATCTTCGTACGTGAGTTGCGTATATGTTGTCCCTTTCTGCATGCACTCCTTAGTTTAATGGAGTGTCCTAGTTCAAGGGTACAGGAAAGGTGCGGCAGATCGACACGGCCCGGTATGGGTTTGATGGGAAAGGCGAGCAACCCCAAAGGGGAAACCGACTTCGCAACGAAGCCGCCGGGTTGCTCGCCTTTCGCATCAACGATGGTGCGAGAGGTGAGCGCGTTATACCACCGCGCACCGTTTGCTTCAAACGAAAAAACGTGTCGCACCGAGCATGACAATGCGCGAAAAAAATGAACCGTGCACCTAGCGCACGCGCTCAAGGGTCACCCATGAAAATGGGGGAGTCGTATTCGGGTGGTCTTCGCGAAATGTCTCTCTGAACGGCAGGTGTGAATAGTCGGGGAAGTGCGCATCCCCTTCGGTATCGTCGTCGATAACGGTGAGGTAGAGCCGATCGGCGAGTTCGATGGACTGCGCATACACACTACCGCCTCCGATCACAAACACCTCGTCGGTACCCGTGGCGCATGCGTTTGTAAGTGCGTCTTCAAGTGTGGTGCACACTACCACACCCTCGTGAGACCTTGCGGGGTCGGTGGTGAGGACGAGGTTGGTACGGTCGGGGAGGGGGCGACCAATCGACTCGAACGTTTTGCTACCCATGATGATCGGGTGCCCGGCGGTGAGTGCCTTAAAGCGAGGAAGGTCGCCGGGAATGTGCCAGAGGAGCGTGTTATCCTTTCCGATCGCTCGGGTGCGGAGCCCGAGCGCGGCGATCAAGGATAGGATTGGTTTGCGTGTCTTGTCGTGCATATCTTTTGGGCTGAAAGTAGATAGAGGGAGAAGCTGAGTCAGTTTCCTTACGCTAGTGTAACACGTCACGATGGATTTTTGCGTAGGGTCGGAGAAGGGGTATACTGTATCGACCATGCATAGGTATGAGATTGAAATTAAATCACTCCTCGGCTCTGTGGAGGCAGCTGAAGCACTGCGGACGAGAATGTGTGAGGTCGATCCTACGCATGTACGTACCGGCACGAACACCCAACTGAACCACTACTTCACCGCCGGATCTGTCGAGCGGCTCTATTTGGAAGTGGCGGAACTTTTTGATGAAACGGAGCAACAGCGTCTCAAGAAAACAGTCCAAGATGGGAGTGGTTTTTCGGTACGAACACGTAAGATGGATGACACGGTGCTCTTGGTCGTGAAGGCGAGTCTGAACGACATGACGAGTGAGAACGGTATCTCACGTATCGAATTTGAATCTTTGGTGCCGAATTATACACTCGATGCACTCGATCGACGTGTGCTTTCTGCGGGCTATGCCTACCAGGCGAAGTGGTCGCGTGAGCGGGAGGAATACCTGGTACGTGGCACAAACGTGACAATCGACCGTAATGCAGGGTATGGGTACCTTGCCGAGTTCGAGCGTGTAACCGAGGACGAAACGAAAGTCGCGGAGGTACAGGAGGAGCTCCGCATGCTTATGGCAGAGCTTGGTGTCACAGAGCTTCCGCAGGACCGCCTTGAGCGCATGTTTGCACACTACAACAATCACTGGCAGAAGTACTATGGGACGGAGAATATTTTTACTATTGAATAACAACTCACGCCATGTTCCTTTCAGATGTTGATATCCTCGAAGCACTTGAAAAAAAGGACATAACCATAGAGCCCTTCTCTATGGAACAACTGTCGGTGGCGAGCTATGACGTGACGCTCGACAATGAGTTTGAAGTGATCGATCGACATTACACGACAGCAATAGATCCCGACAAGAAGGTGTATCCGAGCACTCGCAAGCTTACCATTGCGGACGGTGAAGCGTTTACCCTTCATCCGGGTGAGAACGTGCTCGCAAAACAGCGCGAATATATAGGGGTGAATGAGAAGCACCTCATCCTGCTGTCAGGTAAGTCGAGCCTTGCGCGCGCCGGTTTGGTGGTACATAACACCGCGATGCTTTTCAATCCCGGGCATTATTTTCACCCCACGTTCGAGCTGGTGAACACGAACAATGTGCCGATCATTCTCCGACCGGGTATGCAGATAGCCCAACTGCTCTTTGCCGAACTCAAGACGGCGACATCGAGGCGGTATCATGAAATCGGGCGTTACGATAAAAAGAATTCCAATCACTTTACGCCGTCAAAACTCGAACAGAAGTAACTTTTTAATACGCTATATGTCCGAAAAAAAACACCCGGAGTACCAGTATCTCGAACTCATGCAGGAGATCATGGATACGGGTGAGAAACAGTTGGACAAGGGTACGGGTGTATCGACGTACAGTGTGTTTGGAAGACAGATGCGGTTTGACCTTGCAGAGGGGTTCCCGTTACTGACGACGAAACGCGTCTATTGGAAGGGTGTTCTGCATGAGCTCTACTGGTTTTTTTCAGGACAATCGAACATCAAATACCTCGTCGATAATGATGTGCATATTTGGGACGATTACCCATACAAGATATATTGTGAAAAAGTCGAACGCGGCGAAGCGGAAGTACTCACCAAGGAAGTCTTTATAGAAAAAATCGCGAACGAAGATTCTTTTGCCGCACAGCACGGCAACCTCGCACACATATATGGCGAGATGTGGCGACGATGGCCGGCTCCGGACGGAAGGAAAGTGGACCAACTCGCTTGGGTGGTGGATGAACTTCGCAAAGACCCTGATGCACACAATACGATCGTAAATTCGTGGAACCCTCCGTATCTGTACGCAATGGCTCCAAAAGGTGAGGGTGCGCGTTTTCCCATCTGTCACAATATGTATCAGGTGAATATCAAACACGGCAAGGTGTGTCTTCAGTTGTACCAGCGAAGTGCCGACATCTTTCTCGGTGTGCCGTTCAACATCGCAAGTTATGCGCTCCTTGTGCACGTGATAGCGCGACTGCTGGGGAGGGAAGTGGGTGAGTTTGTGCACACCTTCGGTGATGTGCATATTTACGACAACCATTTTGATGCCGCCCGCGAACAGCTTGCTCGCACGCCACACCATTTCCCGATCCTTGTGGTAGATGACTCAGTTCGCGAGATCGATGATTTCAAACCCGCGCTTGTGACCTTGTCGGGATATGAGCCGGAAAAGACCATCAAGGCCGAATTTGTTGTTGCCGGTGGTTACAACAAAAGTCTGCATGACTCGTGAGGTGTCAGTTGAAAAAATGCTTGTGATTGGTGGGTGCGAGCGTATGCTCAGGATGGGTTCGTTTGTTGTACCGTAGGGAGCAAATTATGGACACGTTCACCATCTTGCTGATACTTTTTATACTTTTCGTGGTCGCACTGCTTCTTTATCGGCCTGTGAGGAAGTCAACCTGTCGCCGGACACGGATTCGGCTCGTGGCGTTTCCGGTTTCGGGAGCTCCGGTTTGTAAGAATATGCCCATGGCAGTATGGAACGAGCGAACCCCTACGCGACAGGTGTCGCGTAGGGGTTTCGGTATCACATCGTGATCCTGAACGTGTAGGCGATGTGAACGCTCCGAGCGAATTGGCAAAGTAACGCTTCGGGAACTTCCACTTCGAGCATTCCGCGCGCCCATCGTACGACGCGAGCATGGCAAAGGGTGACCCAGGGCAAGTGCTTTTCGTCGACGAGGGAAGCGATGTCTCGGATCATCGCCATGCGTAACACCTCCCCGAGTGTGATTTTGCGGTTGCACAGTCGGAGTTCTCGGGTGATGTTTCCAATATCGCCGATCTCGCATCCGATCGTGCGTTTCGGATCTTTCGCATACACGCGCGCGATTTTGATACTCGGCATTCTTGCGGACGCGCATCTTCCGTGATTGCCGCTTTCGCGCACAACGAGGATCCCTTCCTCTTTCCGCTCAAAGCGCAAGTTGCGCTCAGGTTTCTGTGTCGGTTGCATGACGTACTCCTCGGGTGGTTTTCCATAGACAGAAAAGCATGTTGGGAAAAATAATCAAGTTGCGGGAGTGCGGGACGACCGCGTGTGATACGTGGTATACTCGTGAGCGTATGTCCCATGATTCCGCTTACACTGCGCTCGCTGCGCAAGATCAGACCGTGTACCGAGCCCTTGTGGGTGAAGAGGGGCGCGAGACGGAAGGGTTGGAGCTTATTCCGAGCGAAAACTACGTCTCCCGTGCGGTGCTCGAAGCGCTCGGGAGCGTTATGACCAACAAATACGCGGAAGGGTACCCGGGTAAACGCTACTACGGCGGGCAGGAGTACACCGATGCGGTCGAGCGTGTGGCGATCGATCGTGCCAAAGAGCTGTTCGGCTGTGCGTATGCGAACGTGCAGCCGCTTTCGGGCGCACCCGCAAACATTGCTGTCTATTTCGCCTTGCTCGAGCCGGGTGACACAGTGCTCGGCATGGACCTCTCGCATGGCGGGCACCTCACTCACGGGCACCCGGTGACCATGATGACCAAGGTGTTCAACTTCGTTCGATACAAAATGAAAGATGTGGAGACGGGCGAGATCGATTACGACGAGATGCTCGAGGTGGCGAAACGTGAGAAGCCGAAGCTCATCCTTGCCGGTTTCAGCGCGTACAGCCGCGAGCTTGACTATGAAAAGTTTGTCGCGATCGGGCGTGAGGTGGGTGCGCTTGTAATGGCCGATGTGGCGCACATCGCGGGTCTCATTGCGGGCGGAGCGGCGAAGAACCCGTTCGATGCGGGCTTCGACCTTATGACCACCACGACCCACAAGACCCTGCGAGGTCCGCGTGGCGGTATGGTGCTCGTGCGCGAGAGCAAAGAGATCGCGCAGAAGATCGACAAGACCATCTTCCCGGGCCTCCAGGGAGGGCCGCACATGAACAACGTCGCGGCGAAGGCGGTCGCGTTCGGCGAAGCGCTGCGTCCGTCGTTCAAGGAGTACGCCGCACAGATACTGAAAAATGCAAAAGCGATGGAGGAGGTGTTTCGCGAGCGGGGTGTGCGTATGATCGGTGGTGGCACGAGCAATCATCTGATCCTCGCCGACGTGTACGGCTCGCTCGGTGTTTCGGGAAAGGAAGCGGAAATGGTGCTCGACGAGGTCGGCATCACGGTGAACAAGAACATGATCGCGGACGATCCGCGTTCACCCATGGACCCTTCGGGTATTCGATTCGGCACACCCGCACTCACGACCCGCGGCTTTGCGGAGGGGGAGTGTGGGCGGGTGGCGGAGCTCATGCTCGACGCGCTCGGTGCCAAGCATGATCCCACGAAGAAGGCAAAGCTTCGGGAAACGGTGCGGGAGCTCGCGCGTGCGCATCCGGTGCCCGATACGTTCGAATAGGTCCTTCGGTGTAGGTGGATAAATGCACCGATGCGTCGGTGTGTGGTGTTATACTGCTTGTATTACCAATTACCACCAAACACATGGAGTTCCTCCTCATCATTGCGGTTATCGCACTCGTCTCCGTGACGTATTCGCGGGTGAGTGATCTGCAGAAACGGGTCGAGCACATCGAGCGCTACCTTGCCGAGAAGACCGGCGAATCCGCGGCCACGCCCGAACGCATTCGAGATGAGGTGCGTGCAGGAACACCTGAATGGAGTGTGGCAGGACACATGGCCGCCACGGAGCGTCCGGCCCACGCATCCCCATCCGATGACGAGTCTCGCAAGGTGGAGAAACGTTTCCCCTCAACATTCGACGATCAGATCCGATATATGACAGAGGAACGTTCGATGGGCGAGCGCATCCACGAAGACCCGCGAGGGTCGTTGCGTGAAGCGCCGGTGACGTCGAACACGCAGGGACAGGTGGCGGAGGAGTCGACCGATCAGTTCGACGTGTTCGGCCCATTTCTTGCCTGGTTGAAAGAAGATTGGTTGATGAAGCTTGGAGGGTTCTTTTTGATACTCGGTGTCGGGTGGTTCGTCAGTTACGCGTTCGCGCATGATTGGGTCACTCCTCCGGGCAGGATAGCGTTGGGACTGGTGTTTGGTGCGGCGGTGCTCGGGTTCGGAGCGTACCGTATGCGTGCCGTGCGTACGCAGGGCGCGATCCTGCTCTTTGTGGGTGCGTCGATCGCGGTCTTGACCCTCTATGCCGATCAGCAGTTCTACCATTTGTTTCCGTCACTCGTCTCGCTCGGGGTCATGTTCATGGCGTCCGCGCTACTTAGTGTGTATGCGGTGCGCTGTTCGTACGTACCGCTTGCGTATGCGAACGTGCTGCTCGTAACGGTCGCGCCCGCTCTCCTTGGAACCACGATCTCCGCACAGGCGATGGGTGTGTATTTGTTCGTGATGAGCGCGGGCGCGATCGCGATCACTGTTCTGACCGCTTGGCATCAGTTCGCGCCGATCGCGTTGTTTATCGTGGCCTTCCATATGGCTTCCTACGTCACCGTACCCGGAGAATCGGACGCGGGTCTGTTTCTTGCCAACCTCTTTGGAGTGGTATTCTTGGGCACCACAGTACTTGCTCTGTCCAGAACGCGTAGCACGATCTCAGATCTTTTCACGGTCGTCGGTGTCGGCCTCTATCTTGTCTACTGGGTAACTCAGGCCGCAGATCCCGCGTGGCAGAGCAGTATGCTCACGGTATGGTCGCTCCTCTTTGCGGGTGGCGCATGGTTGGCGCTGCGTTTCGGTGCGTCGTCCGCTCATTTCTTTGCGTTCCTCGGAGTTGGTGCAAGTATGTTGGGTATCGCGACCGCGATCGAGCTTGAGGGACCGGCACTGACGATCGCTTACATCGTAGAGACAGCAATTCTGTTTTTCGGTGGATCCGTCATCACCCGCAAGGTGGAGTATGTTCCGCTTCTCGCACTCCCCATGCTCGTGCCGTTTTTGCTTGCACAAGAGAGTCTCGCCGCTCTTGAGTGGCGCACGGGCATTTGGCACGATCATGCGGTGGTGGTCGCGCTCATGCTCTGTTCCGTAGCGGGTGGTGCGGCATATCTCGCACGGCTCATGCGAAGCGAGCGGGATGCAAGGCGGTACGGGTTGCTTCGATTTATGAGTATGATCTTCGGTGTGGTAAGCGGGTATCTCGGTGCCTCGTTGCACTGGCGCATTGTGCAAGGGTTGACCGGTGGTTATGAGGATATTGCCATATGGTTGTGGGCCATGTTGTTCGTTGCGGTCGCGTGCGTGCTCGTGTTGGTGAAAGTGGGGACGGGAACGGGCCTCGCGTTTCTGTACACCGGCCTCGGGTGGGCGCTTGTGACGCCCGGCATGGACCCGGGAACATCCGCCCACACGATGGCCCTTGCGCTCGCTTCGACCGCCATACTCATACTCGGTTTCGCGCTCGTGCGAAGGGCTTCACTGCTGCCGCTCCTTGTTCTGCCTCTATTGATCCCGATACTGCTTTCGTTTTCCAGCATGGTCGCTCCGGAATGGCGTATCGGTGCCGTGCATGCTCCGGCGGGTGTCTTGTTGATGCTCCTGTGTGCATTCACCTGCATCGCCGCGTATTTCACCTGGAAGCGGGAACAGGTGCCTGAGACGGAACGGCCGATGCTCGATGTGGTGCGTGATGGTGCGCTTGTATGCTTGGGAGCGTACAGTGCCGTATTCCTGTGGCTCGAGGTCCACGGTCTCTTGCATACGGCCGCACAGGAACGGTCGGGCACCATCCTGTGGTCGCTCTTGGTCGCCGTCCTCATAAGCGCTGCGACGTATGCGAGAATTCGACCGCCGCTCATCCTCGCGCTCACGTTCGGTGGACTCGGAGTGCTTGCCGTCAGCCCCGGCATCTCCGTTGACTCCGTTACGGTCGGCATCGCCCACACGATCATTTCCGTGACAGCGTTGTATGCGGTACTCACGCTCTGGTCGCAACAGTTGACCATGGTGCGCACCCTCGCGTTTCTCATGGTCCCACCGGTCTTCCTCTCACTTCCGAGTTTCTTCGAGTGGCCCGTGCGGGCATGGTACGCGGATGCCTGGCTTTTGGGACTGATCGGCATCGGGTTCGGCATCATTGGCGGATACGCGAACGTATGTCGTAAACGTTCGGATGAAGCAAGTTGGTTCACGCTTGCACACCTGTCGTATGTCGGGTGGTGGATGAGCGGTATCTATGCCGCGCGGTTCGTTTGGTTGTTCATGCACGCACTGGTTCTTGATCAGGATGTTGCGACCATGCTGACCCTGTTCATGTATACGATGCTCGCGTCGGTGTGGTATGTGTTGGCTCGACTCCGTCACTCGATGTGGCGCAAGGTGGCGTCGCTTGCGTTACTGGGATTCGTTTGTCTCAGGTTACTCGTCGTCGATGTGTGGCAGATGGAGATCGTTGGCAGGTTCGTCACTTTTTCCGTCATCGGCAGCGTGCTCATACTCGTCGCTTGGTTGGAACGCAACGCCCGAAGTGCGTCGTCTGCGGATCCGCATATTGATACGGCACCTCACAACAAATAGTATGAACATCACATCCCATCGATCCATGCTCGGTCTGCTGATACCATTCGCATTTCTTGCGACTCAGGTATCGGCTGCGTCAGCTCCGCCTGCGTGGCAGATGGAGCAGGCGGTCGATCGGACGGCCTTTCGCAGCATCATTACGGTGCCCGCCCAGGACATTCCGGTGCCGACCGTACTCGAGGTGTCTCTTTTCGATACGATACCGAATGCTGTTCCACAGCAGGTTGTTGTGGAGGATCTGAGCAACGGGACGTTTGAGCTCGGACTGGTGTTGCGGCGGAGTAGCCCCGTGACTGTGGAGTATGCCGTTCGGTTCCTTGCGCGACCGTATACTTCATACCGCTTGTACCTCGATCCGGACCGCCCCTATGGACAGGTGGCGGATGGCGGGTCTGATCTTGGAAGGAACGAAGGTGTGAGAACGATCGTGGCGTCTATCGTGCCGAACCCCGAGTATATGCGACAACAGGTTGACACGGATATGGATGGCGTACCGGACGAGCGCGACAATTGCATGGCACTTCCAAATCCCGATCAAACGGACCTCGACCGCAACGGGCGCGGAGATGTGTGCGACGACTTCGACCGCGATGGGGTGATGAACGTGAAGGATAACTGTCGGGACGTACCCAATCGTGACCAGCGGGACACCGATGTCGATGGGGTTGGTGATGCGTGTGACGATGAGGAGAGTCGCTTCACCGAGGCGAATCCGTGGGTCCCCTGGGCTGGGGTCGTCGTGGCGGGAAGTGTGATCTTTGCGCTTATGGCGCTCGAGGTGCGACGGCAGCGTACGGGAGGCAACTAGCCGGAGTACGCGTTCCCGGTGCCGATGGTAAAATTTCGTAACCGTGAGATAATGGTACGCGGGCTCGAGTCCGTAAACAAAAAAGAGGAATGCATCATGGTGAGATTGCGAAGCGGTTGCGCAGGACTACCTCGGGTGGGGGATCAAAAACCCGGGGTACTTCTCGCTACGGCACTCATGGTCGAGGTGTTGATGGGGTCTGTCGTGCTCGTGACATTTGGATATGTCATCCATAATGGAGCATTGGTGCCGGTCCCGCGAAACGATGCTCTTGTCGTTGAGAGGAATCCGACGTCAGAACAATCGATGCGATCGGGGTACGGTCACCCATCGCCCGCCGTACAATATCATCGGGGATCATCACGTACACCAACAACGCGGTTCGTTGGTGTTGTGCGTGTTTGGAACATATGATCGATCGGTGAGATAGTGAAATTCGGCCGTCCATTCTGAGGCGGCCTTTTAGTACCGTGGACGTGCCAAGTCGGGTCGTAGTACGATACAGCCATGGCATACGGAACGAACTGGTTCTCTCGGCATATCTCTTCGATCGCGTTCGTGTGCGGTTTCGTGATCGACATGTTCACACTCACACGGATCGATCTCGTGTACGAGAACGTGGTCTTCATCTCGTACTTGGTGACCGCATTCGTCGGTATCCTGCTTGTCCATGGTGTCGACACCGGGACATGGGCACCTCGGTGGCTCGCACGTCACCGCGAGTACCTGCTCATTATGGTGCAGGTGCCTCTGGGCGGTCTTTTTTCCGGTTTCGTGATCTTCTACACGAAAAGTGCCGAATTTTGGACGAGCTGGCCGTTCTTGCTCTTGCTCACATTGCTTTTCATCGGCAATGAGTTCTTCCGACGTCGGTACGAACGACTCGTGTTTCAGATGAGCGTGCTCCATTTTTCGCTCACATCGTACCTGGTGCTCATAACGCCGGTACTGCTCGGAACGATCGGCACCTCGACCTTCGTACTTGCGACCATAAGTGCGGTATTTGTCACGGCCATCCTCTTCCAGATCATCATGCGACTTTTTCCCGAGCTGTATCGGCGTACGATGTACGGTGCGTGGCTTTCCATAGCGGGGATCTCCTTCGGTTTTCATGCGCTCTATTTTACCAATCTGATACCGCCCGTGCCGCTTACTTTGAAGGAGATCGGTGTGTACCACAGTGTTGTGCGTTCGGGTGGTGGCTACGATGTTACCTACGAGGAACCGCACAAGTACATGTTCTGGCGTACCACATCGAACACGTACCATCGGGTACCCGGTGAAGCCGCGTACTGTTTTTCGTCGGTCTTTGCGCCGACGGCCATTCGCACCAAGATATTCCACTCGTGGCAGTACCGTGCACCCGACGGCACTTGGGTGCGGGAGAGCAGGGTCGGTTTTTCCGTGGTGGGTGGTCGTGAGGGAGGATATCGCGGATTCACCTTGAAGCAGGAGCCGCGCGAGGGGACGTGGCGCTGTGTGGTCGAGACCGAGAACGGTAAGGTGGTTGGTCAGACCGAGTTTAGGGTGGTCGCGGTCGACACTCCGTCCGCGATCGTTCGAGGTGCTCGTTAGTGCATCAGTGTTGCGTTGGTGCTTGAGGTCGCACAAGCGGCCTCCGTGTGGTTGTGTTATGCGGTATCGGGCGCTATAGTGGACCTATGGTACGAGATATGATCAAAGAGCTTTTCGCACGCGCGCTTGCGTCGCTCCATCTTCCGACCGAGGTCGTGTTGGAGCATCCGAGCGACCTGGCGCATGGCGACTTTTCCACCAATGCGGCGCTCGTATACGCCAAGGAGGCGGGCGAGGATCCCCGTGCGCTCGCCCAACGTATCGTGGAAGCGCTTCCGACCGGCGACCTCTTCGAGCGCGTCCTTGTGGCCGGCCCCGGTTTCATCAACATGCACCTCGCACGTACGTTCCTTCGCGACACGGTGCGCGACGCACTGCGTGCGGGTGATCGGTGGGGTACGCACGAGGCGCGAGCGGGACAGAAGGTCATGGTGGAGTACACACAGCCCAACCCGTTCAAGCCGTTCCACATCGGTCACTTGATGTCGAACTCCATCGGAGAGTCCCTTTCGCGTTTGTATGAATTTTCCGGAGCGGAGGTGCGTCGCGCCAACTACCAAGGCGACGTCGGCCTCCATGTGGCAAAGTGCCTTTGGGGTTTGAAAAAAAAATCCGGCGATCCGCATTCCGTTTCTGATCTCGGTCGAGCGTACGTGGAGGGAAATGCGGCATATGAGGACGATCCGGAGGCGCGACGAGAGATCGTCGAGTTCAACAAAAAGGTCTATGCGCGCGACCCCGAAATACTGGATGCGTATCGTATTGGTCGTGAGGTCTCGCTCGAGCGTTTCGAGGAGCTCTATCATATGCTTGGCACCTCGTTCGACCACTACTTCTTCGAGTCGGAAGCGGAGCGACCGGGTAGGATGCTCGTAAAGGAGGGTCTTGCTGATGGTGTGTTCACAGAGAGCGAAGGTGCGGTCGTGTTTCGCGGTGAGGAGCAGGGCTTGCACACCCGTGTCTTTTTGACACGCGACGGCCTGCCCACCTATGAGGCGAAAGAGCTCGGTCTCGCCCAGCTCAAGGCCGAGAAGTGGGATTTCGATCGCTCGATCACCGTGACCGCGGTCGAACAGGTCGAGTATTTCAAGGTGATTCGGGCGGCGCTTGCGCGTCTGCGACCGGAGATCGCTTCCAAGATCGTGCATGTGCCGCACGGTATGATGGTGTTGACGAGTGGCAAGATGAGCTCGCGCAAGGGTAATGTCGTGACGGGCGAAGAGATGCTTGAGAACATGTGTGTGCTCGCGCGAGAGAAGGTAGCAGAGCGTGATATTCCGACCGAAGAAAAGGAGGAGATAGCTCGCGTGGTCGCGGTCGCCGCGATCAAGTATGGTGTGTTGAAGCAAAAGGCCGGCAAGAACATCACGTTCGACCCGTCCGCGGCGCTTTCGTTCGACGGTGATTCCGGTCCGTACCTGCAGTACGCCCATACGCGAGCGGTTTCCGTACTCGCGAAAGCGCATGCCGCCGGTGTGTCGCCTTCGACCGCGCTTGCGCCGCGCGAAGTGACGACGCTCGAACGACTGCTCCATCGGTTTCCCGAGGTGGTCTTGCGCGCGAGTATGGAGCACGAGCCGCACCATGTGACCACGTACCTTGTCGACCTCGCTGCCGCATGGAACAGCTGGTACGGAGCGGAGCGGATCCTCGATGGTTCACCGGTCGCCCCTTACAAGCTCGCACTTGCGGATGCGTTTCGTCTCACCATGCGTAACGGTATGCACCTGCTCGGGATGGAGGCGCCGGAACGGATGTGATGCGTGAACTTCGATTTGAAGATAATACGTGATACCATGGTCGCCATGACGAAAAAAGGATCTCTCGAACAAGGTGAACATCGGGCTGCAAAGAGCGAGACCGCCCTGCGCGAGGAAGCCATGCTCGCATTTTGGAAAGAGCGAGACATCTTCGAGAAGACGCTTCTGAAAGATGCCCCGAACGGTGAGTACGTCTTTTACGACGGCCCACCGTTTGCGACCGGTTTGCCACACATGGGGCACCTGCTCGGGTCCTCGATCAAGGATGTGGTGGGGCGGTACAAGACCATGCGTGGGTATCGCGTGCCTCGTACCTGGGGCTGGGACTGCCACGGTCTTCCGATCGAGAACATCGTGGAGAAGCAGCTGGGCCTGAAGACGAAAAAGGACATCGAGACGATGGGTATCGGCCGTTTCAACGCGGAGGCGCGCAAAGCGGTGCTCGCGTTCGTCGAAGACTGGAGGCGGTACGTGGAGCGTATCGGCCGATGGGTCGATTTCGATCACTCGTACAAGACGATGGACAATTCATACATCGAGAGCGTGTGGTGGGCGCTCAAGAAGATACACGACGACGGTCGACTGTACGAAGGGCGCAAGGTCCTCATGTACTGCCCGCGATGCGAGACGCCGCTCTCCAAGGCGGAGATCGCGATGGACAACAGTTACAAGGATGTGACGGAAGATGCGGTCTTCGTGAAGTTCGCCGTGCGCGACAACGATGCGTGGGCGCGGCTTGGTATGCCGGATGACGGTAAGCCGCTCTACGTGCTCGCGTGGACGACGACCCCGTGGACTCTGCCGGCAAACGCGGCGCTTGCCGTGGGCTCCGACATCGAGTACGCGGTCGTGCGCACGAATTCCGGTGACGATGCGGGTTCCACCTATATCGTGGCGCGTTCGAGAATGGCCGAAGTGTTATCCGGTCACGAGATCGAGACCGCGGTGGTCCGAACCGTCTTTGGAAAAGAACTCGTCGGGCTTTCGTACGAGCCGCTCTATGATATTCCGAAGGTGCGAGCGATGGATGGCGAGAAACTGTGGACGATACTTTCCGCGAGTTTTGTGACGACCGAAGAGGGTACCGGCGTGGTGCATATCGCGCCCATGTACGGCGAGGACGACTACCGGCTCGGTGTCGAGCACGGGCTGCCCGTCGTGCCGCTTTTGGATGCCACGGGCACGTACAACGTCGATGCGCCCGAGCTCGTACGTGGTATGTATTTCAAGAAAGGCGGGAAGTGCGTGCTCGAGGACCTGAGCACGCGCGGGCTTGTGTTCGCGACCCATGCACACGCCCACTCATACCCGCACTGCTACCGGTGCGGTACCGCACTCATCTACAATGCGCTCACCTCGTGGTTCATCGATATCCAGAGCGTCAAGTCACGACTGCTTGAAGCGAACGAAGAGGTCTCGTGGTACCCCGAACACCTGAAGCATGGACGCTTTCGCAACATCATCGAAGGTGCGCCGGATTGGACCATCAGTCGCAACCGATTCTGGGCGAGTCCGCTTCCCGTGTGGAAACATGCGGGGTCGGGTGAAGTGCGGGTCATCGGTTCGCTTTCGGAGCTTCGCGCATGTACGAAACGGTCCGGGAATACGTACCTCATGGTCCGACATGGTGAGGCCGAGAGCAATGTCACCCATACCATAAGCGGCCGTGTGGAGAATGAGCACCATCTTACCGAAACAGGGCGAGAGCAGACAAGGCGTGCGGCCGAAGGTCTGAAGGCGCGCGGGATCACGAAGATCGTCGCCAGTCCGTTGTTGCGCACAAAGGAGACCGCGGAAGCGATCGCGCAGGCGCTCGGGATGCGAGCCGATGATGTCGTGTACGATGGACGTCTTGCCGAGTGGCAGCTCGGCGATCTCGAGGGTAGACCGGTTGGATCATTGCGCGAGGTGTGTCCCACCTACGTCGAACGTTTTTCAAAGGGGTGCGGCACGGGGGAGACCCTTCTCGAGATGAAGCGTCGCATCGGCGCCGCGCTCTATGAGTACGAGACGACGTACGCGAACGAGGTCGTTCTTCTCGTGGGACACGAGTACACGCTCTGGCTTGCGGAATGTGTGGCACGCGGAGCTACGGTCGAGGAGTGTATCGTCATACGGGGAACCGAGGTGGACTATGTGGCGAACGGTGAGGTGCGCGAGCTCGACTTTGCGCCCCTTCCGCACAACGAAGAGTACGAGCTCGACCTGCATCGGCCCTACATTGACGAGCTGCAACTGGTGGCCGAAGACGGGGTCGAGTTGGTGCGTATTCCCGAGGTGGTGGACTGCTGGGTGGAGAGTGGCGTCATGCCGGTCGCTTCGCAGCACACGCTCCATGCCGCGCAAGGGAAGCCGGCTCGGTATCCGGGCGACTTCATTGCCGAGTATATCGCGCAAACCCGTACGTGGTTCTACTACATGCATGCGATGGGGGTGCTCCTCTTCGATGGTCCGAGCTTCACACACTGCGTAACGACCGGCACCATTCTCGCTGAGGACGGTAGCAAAATGAGCAAATCGAAGGGTAATTTCACCGATCCACTCGTGAATCTCGATCGCTTTGGAGCGGATGCGCTGCGTCTCTACATGCTTGGTTCGGTCGTGATGCAGTCTGAGGATATGAGTTTTCGTGACGAAGAACTTAAGGACATGCACAACCGCTTTATCGGCACGCTCTCGAACTCGTTCAAATTCTTTGAGCTGTATGCGAACGAAGTGCCCGCGTTCACGTTCTCGAGCGACATGCACGTGCTCGATCGTTGGATCATCGCGCGTCTCGACGAGCTCGTGGCGAGCGTGACCGAATACCTGGATGCGTACGATACGGTGCGGACGGTCCGTGTACTGCGTGAGTTCGTGAGCGACCTTTCCACCTGGTACATCCGTCGTTCGCGTGATCGTTTCAAAGGGGAAGATCCGAATGATCGCAAGGCCGCGATCGCCACGACCGCATACGTGCTTCGGACCTGCGCGACCGTGTGTGCGCCCATCACCCCCTTCATAGCCGAACAGATATATCGTGGGGCGGGGGGAGAGGCGGAGAGTGTACACCTTGCGGCATGGCCGAGTGCGGGCGGGTGGAGCGATCCGACGCTCGTTGCTGATATGGCCGAGGTGCGTCGCACGGCATCGCTTGCGCTTGAAGCGCGTCAACGGGCGGGCGTTAAGGTGCGCCAACCGCTCGCAAGTCTTACCCTTGCCGACGTGACACTTGCGGGCAAGGATGACCTGCTTGCGATCCTTGCGGATGAGGTGAATGTGAAGGAGGTCCTGTTCGGGAGCGGTTTTGAAGGTGAGGTCTTGCTCGACACCGAGATCACCCCGCTACTTAAATGCGAAGGTGACGTGCGTGAGCTCGTGCGTGCGGTACAAGAGCTGCGCAAGCGTGCGGTGCTCGCACCGGATGACCCCATCACCCTTGCGGCGTGTGTGGACGAGCAGGGGGCTCGGATATTGGAAGAGGCGCGTGCGGAGCTTGCGCGCGTTGCGGGAGTGAATGCCGTAGAGCGTCACGAGGAGCCGCACACGGAAGTCATGGAGGTTGTGGTCGGATGTGGGGTGGTTCGTGTGTGGATCCCTCGAGAATCGGTCGTGTGATATGGTCGCCGTGTAAGGCGTCGCGGTAAAGACGGTCGGTGATACGATGGTGTTCGTTCGTCATCTTGATCTTTTTGCTCATGCATACGCTTTACACCACACACGCTTTCGTACTCGCGACATACCCGCACGGTGAGGCAAACCGCGTGTTCCGTCTGTTCACAAGGGAGTTCGGCCTGCTCTATGTGCACGGCCAGGGAGTGCGCGGTCTTTCGAACAGAAACCGGTATGCCTTTCGCACGCACGGGGTGGCACGGGTGACCTTGGTGCGCGGCAGAGGTGTGTGGCGTTTAACTTCGGCGCAGGCGGAGTCGGAGTGTTCGCCGATCGAGTGGCGGCGGGTTCTTGCACTTGTGGGCGGTCTTTTAGCGGAAGAAGACCGCTCGTTGCAGTTGTTCGATCTCCTTCATGAATCGAGAGAGGTGTTCTTGCGGGTCGGTGATGCGACAGAGCGGCGTGTGCTTGAGGCACTTACCGCTCTTCGCGCGCTTGCGCTTCTGGGGTATGTGGGCGATTCGCTCCTCGATGGTGCATTAGATCACACGATGCCGCTTACGGAGAGCGTTCGATACGTGCCGCATCATGGGGTGTTGGTTCGTGAGGTGAATGAGGCGTTGAGGAACGTACGATAGACCTCTACCGTGCCGATGCGAACCATGATGTGCACGGGCATGGTCTTGCGAAGTCGGTGCATGCTATACTGTTTCCATGTCGGAAGAGAACAGCAGTATCGAGCGTGTGCGTCGAAAGCTGTATGCTCGCGAGGCGCCACGGGGAGAACGTGAACGCAGGCGACTGGAGGAACAGACCGAACAGGTTTCGCAAGTGTGGGAGCAGGAGCAAAAAGTTCCCGTTGAGCAACCCGTCGTCGACCCTGTGCGAGATGCGAAAGAGGAGCTCGAGGAGCTTCGGCATGGTGTTGTGCGGGGGGTGAACGATAACCTCTCGCCACTGCTTATGTTCGGCAAACGCAAGGAACCCGTACAACAGAAAAAGAAGAAGCCCGCGGGGATCGTTTCCACCATTTTCTTCTCCTCACTCGTGTTCTTTCTCTTTGCGGGCGGGTACGCGTTCTTCCTTCTTGAGAAGGGTGGTAATGAAGTTGCGTGCAGCAAGGTGAGCATCGATGTTCTTGCGCCCACTTCGGTACCGAGCGGGAAGGAGCTGCAACTTGATGTGACGGTCAAGAATAACAACCCGGTATCGCTTGAGAACGCCGAACTCTTGATCACGTATCCCGAGGGCACCAAAAACGCCGACGACCCGACGACACCGCTCCCCACGGTACGGGCCGAGATAGGTACGCTCGAGGTCGATATGGATGCGAAAAGGACCTCGCGCTCCATTCCGTATGGCAACGAACAGACAACGCAAACGGTCAAAATAAAATTGGAGTATTCGCTCAAAGAATCCGATCGCGTGTTAACCTGTGAGAAGGATTTTCCTTTCACCATCGCAACCGCGCCGGTCACCCTCTCCGTCAAGGGGCTTGAGGAGATCTCTTCCGGACAAGAGTTCACGCTCACGCTCGACGTGCGTTCGAACTCCGAGGGACTCGTTCCCGATCAGCGTTTGGTGGTGGATTACCCGTTCGGTTTTCGTTTGGTGCGAGCGGATCCCGAGCCGACCGAAGGGCAGAACGTGTGGGACCTTGGCGATATTCCGCCCGAGTTTGCGAAGGACATCAAGATCACCGGCGTCGTCGATACGCAGACCGTGGAATCACGCTCGGTGAAGTTTCGCATGGGTGAGCGTGCTAAAACGGATGCGACCTCGCTTGCGTCCACCATGAAGACGGTCGAACACCCGCTACTTATCGTACGGCCGTTCGTGAAGTTCGGGGTGACACTGAATGGCGACAATGCCGAATCGGTTTCCGTTGTTCCGGGAGAGCAGGTGAACGGGGTCATTTCGTGGAAGAACGATCTTCCCGATCCCATCTACGACGTCACGATCGAGGCGCTCATTCCACGTGCGTATGTCGATCGTACCTCGGTGAGAGCACCGAGCGGGTACTTCAGCTCGGTCGAGCAACGTATCATTTGGACGCCACAGACGAATGATGTGTTGAGGGAGATCGCCCCGGGCAAAGAGGGAACCCTCAATTTTTCATTCAAGACGGAAAACGTCACCGAGACATCGGGAGCGCGAAACCCGGAGATACCGCTTTCATTCGCCGTTCATGCGCGTCGCGTTTCCGACCCGTCGGAGGTGCCACAGACGCTGACCGCACTCAGTCCCCGCACGGTTCGGCTCAGTTCGGTGCCACTCTTTGCGGCACATACGTACTTCACGGTCGGTCCGTTTCGTAACACCGGTCCGTACCCGCCGCGGGCGGAGCAGGAAACGACCTTCACCGTCACCTGGCAGGTTCGAAACAGCGTCAACGATCTTTCCGACGTCACGGTCACGGGTGTCCTGCCGGTCTATGTGGAGTGGATGGAGCAGACGTATCCGGCAGACGAGCAGGTATCGTATAACCCGAACACGCGCGAAGTGACCTGGGTACTCGGAAATGTGAATGCGGCGACCGGCTCCGTTACTCCACCGCGCGAAGCGTCGTTCCGTGTTGCTGTCGTACCGAGTGTGACCGATGTGGGTGATTATCTTACGCTCGTGCGTTCGGTGGTGATGCGGGGAGTTGACGCATTCACTCGCGATATGGTAGAACGGACCGTGCGAGAACTGAACACGGAACTCATCGACGACCCTGCCTACCCGAAGCATATGGGGAAGGTGCAGGAGTAGGGCGCGGCTCTCGCGTGTACACACCATGTCCACCACAGTCCCCATGGAAACACTGGTTGCGTTTGCGAAGCGGCGCGGTTTCGTCTACCCGGGCTCCGAGATATACGGTGGTTTTGTGGGGGTATACGACTACGGCCCGTACGGTGTGGAGCTCGCGAACAACCTCAAGGCCGCGTGGTGGCGCGCGATGGTCCAGATGGAAGACAACATCGTGGGGCTCGACAGCGCCATCTTCACCCACCCGCGTGTGTGGGAGGCCTCGGGCCACGTGGGTGGGTTTTCCGACCCGCTCACCGAGTGCAGGGAATGCCATACGCGCTCGCGTGCCGACCATCTCATCGAAGCGGTGGGCGGCTTTGCGGATGAAAAGATGAGCGTTGCGGAGATCAACGAGGTCTTCGACGGTTTGCGGGAAAAAATAGCGTGTCCGAAATGCGGGAAAAAGAACTTCACCCCGATCCGCACGTTCAACCTTTTGGTGCAGAGCAACCTCGGCAACTTCAGTGAGGATTGGAGCAAGGATCCCACGTACCTTCGAGGTGAGACCTGCCAGGGCATATACCTCGACTTCAAGCAGGTGGTGGACACCTGTCGCGTGAAGGTGCCCTTCGGGATCGCACAGATCGGCAAGGCCTTCAGGAACGAAATAGCCCCGCGTCAGTACATTTTCCGCAAGCGCGAGTTCGAGCAAATGGAGATGCAGCTCTTCACGCGGCCGGAGCAGATGATGCCGCTCTACGAGGAATGGCGGGAGAAGCGCATGCAATACTATCTCGACCTCGGCTTTCGTAAAGAGAATCTGCAGTGGCATGAGCATGAGAACCTGGTCTTTTACGCCAAAGCGGCGTGGGACATCGAGTACCGGTTTCCCTTCGGTTTCAAGGAGCTCGAAGGCGTGCATGCGCGCAGCGATTACGATCTTACGCAACACACGAAGTTCTCCGGTGTCGACCTTTCCTACGTTGATCCGCAGACCGGCGAGAAGTACATTCCGCACGTGGTGGAGACGTCAGTGGGGCTCGACCGCACCTTCCTTGCGACACTTACCGAGTTCTATGACGAGGACGAGCTCGGTGGCGAGAAGCGCACCGTGCTGCGTTTCCCGTACCGTCTCGCGCCGGTGAAGGTGGCCGTCTTTCCGCTTCTGAAAAATAAGCCGGAGCTCGTGGCGAAAGCGCGCGCGGTGTACGACGCTCTGAAGGGCGACCTGCGTGTTGAGTTCGACGACAACGGCAACATCGGCAAACGCTATCGCAGGCAGGATGAGATCGGTACACCGTACTGCGTGACGGTCGACTTTGACACCCTCATCGACGACACGGTCACCGTGCGCAGGAGGGACAGTGGGGAACAAGAGCGGGTGAAGGTCGAAGAGCTCCTGAAGCGTGTGAGCACCTAGCGTACCATTCGGCGTACGCGTATGTGTAAAAGAATTACAGTGGTAATACTTGAATTAGTACTGTAATTATTTTTTCACTGATACCCATACTCATACCCATGCGCATGCTATTCCCTCATGCTCATTTGTGCGGTAGTATACCCCTATGGACACCAAGCAGCCGCTGCAGATCACCATCACGCCGGGCACCGTCGTTTCGACGGTCGCTATTCTGCTTGCGTTCTGGTTGCTTTGGTACCTGCGCGACCTTGCGCTCGTGGTGCTGACCGCGGTCGTGCTTGCAAGTGCGATAGAGCCGGCTACGCTCGCGCTCATGCGTTTCAAGGTGCCGCGGGTCATGGCGGTCGTCCTTTTGTACCTTATCGCCACATTTCTGGTGCTCTCACTGTTCTACTTCTTCGTCCCGCAGCTTGTGCATGAGACGCGCGACTTCGCGCAAGCGTTGCCCACATACCTCAAAGCGCTCGATATATCCCCACAGGACGCGCTCTTGGGGACGGAAGGCGGCGGTTCCATCACCGAGTCGCTCCTTCAGTTCGGCGACGTGCTCAAGTCCTCTTCGAGCGGCTTCTTGAGCGCTGCGTCGGCGATTTTCGGCGGCATCATGTCCTTTGCGCTCATTGTGGTTCTGTCGTTCTACTTTGCCGTGCAGGAGCGCGGCCTCGATGATTTCCTGCGCTTGGTCACCCCCATGCGCAAGCACGATTACATTCTCGATCTGTGGCGCCGCGCCCAGTTCAAAATGGGACGCTGGTTGCAGGGGCAGCTCTTCCTTTCGCTCATCGTGGGCGTCATGGTCTACGTGGGGTTACTGATCCTCGGGGTCCCGTACGCGCTTCTGCTCGGTATTGCGGCTGCGGTACTTGAGCTCATTCCGGTCTTCGGTTCCATACTCGCCGCGATACCGGCGGTTGCGGTCGCTTTTGTGGGCGAGGGGGGTGGCACGTCGCTTGCGCTCCTCACGATCGGGCTCTACGTGGTGGTGAACCAGCTCCAGAGCAACGTGATCTACCCGCTCGTGGTGCAAAAGGTGCTTGGAGTTTCGCCGCTCGTGGTCATTCTTGCGATCATCGTAGGCGCGCAGCTGGGCGATTTCCTCGGCATACTCATCGCGGTACCGGTCGCGGCGGCGATACAGGAGTACGTGAACGATCTTCAGAAGCGCAAGCGCCATGAGCTACGAGGGGTCGACGCATCGCTTGCGGAGTGATATCTTTCTTGCACCTTCCATGCAGCGCATTTCACTCACCACCACCTTGCCGTACGTGAACGCCGACCCGCATGTCGGCTTTGCGCTCGAGATCGTACAGGCGGACATCGTCGCGCGCTACCACCGTCTTTCGGGTGACGAGGTGTTCTTCAACACCGGCACCGACGAGCATGGCCAGAAGATCTACCAAAAGGCGCAGGACGCAGGGAAGAACGTGCAGGCCTACGTCGACGAGTACGCCGCGCGCTTCGAGCTTTTGAAGGAGAAGCTCGACCTCTCGTACGACGCTTTCATCCGCACCACCGACCCCAAGCACGTAGCGGCCGCACAGGAGTTTTGGCGACGATGCGAAGCGAACGGCGACATCTACAAAAAAGAGTACAAGGTGAAGTACTGTGTCGGGTGCGAACTCGAAAAGACCGACAGCGAGCTTGCGGACGGCGCATGCCCCCTGCACCCGACCACGCCCGTAGAGCTCATCGAGGAAGAGAACTACTTCTTTCGCTTTTCAAAGTACCGAGAGCCGCTCCTTGCGCTCTACCGTGAGCGACCCGACTTTGTGGTGCCGGAAACGCGCTTGCATGAGATACACGCCTTCGTGGAGCGCGGGCTCGAGGATTTCAGCATCTCACGCTTGAAAGAAAAGATGCCGTGGGGTATTGCGGTCCCGGGCGATGAGGCGCATGTGATGTACGTGTGGTTCGACGCGCTCGTGAACTACGTCTCCACCTTGGACTGGCCGGATGAGAAGTATGCACACTGGTGGCCTTCGGTGCAGTTTGCGGGCAAGGACAACCTCCGCCAGCAGAGCGCAATGTGGCAGGCGATGCTCATGAGCGCGGGTGTGGAGCCGAGCAAGCAGGTATTCATCCACGGTTTTATCACGAGCGGAGGTCAAAAAATGAGCAAGAGCTTGGGGAACGTGATAGCCCCGTTCCCGCTCGTGGACACCTACGGCACTGATGCCCTGCGGTACTTTCTCGCGCGGCACGTGCACCCCTTCGAAGATTCCGACATGACGACGGAACGTTTTCATGAGTGCTACACCGCGAACTTGGTGAACGGGCTTGGCAACCTGGTGGCGCGCGTGATGAAGCTCGCGGAAACGCACCTTACGGCACCGGTTGTGGTCGAGGCGCCCGACCTTGCGCAGCTTGCGGTGCTGAACGACTTCGAGTACCACGTCGCGATGGACCGCATCTGGGGCATGATCGGGGCGATCGACGAACGCATGACCTCGGAAGCACCCTTCAAGCTCGTGAAGACCGACCCTGAGGCGGGGAAGCGCATCATCACGGACATGGTACAGGGCGTCTACACGATCGCATGCCTCTTGCGACCATTCATGCCTTCGACCGCGGAAAAGATCGCGGACGCGGTGCGAGCGAACAAAAAGCCGGAAACGATGTTTCCGAGGATCGAGCACGCCAAGTGAAGGTCATGGTCGCTTTATTCCACAAAATACCCCGTAGCGCAAGCTCGGAATGGAGTGAGTTTCTGTGCCGCGTCACCGTACCTGTGGTACCGCGTTCGCATGATCAAGTCACCTGAATATCAAAGAGACAATCACTGTCATTTTGCTTGACAATATGTCTGACATTGATACAATAGTATCTATGACTACCACGGTACACAAAACACTACTTACCAGTCGTGAGTTTTTTCGAAGTCCGGCGAAGGTCGCGACACTTGTCGCGCATGGCGAACATATCGTGGTGACCAATCGAGGCGAAGCGGTGTTTGAGGTTGTTCCAAAACAAGTCAAAAAAGGTAAAACCATCGCCGATTTCGCCGATCTCCAGTTCAGTGATCCAAACCTTGACTCTGATTTGAGTAAACGCATAGATGAGGTTGCTTATGGCGAGTAAAAAGGTTCGGCCGCTCGTGCTTGATTCCTGTGTGTGGATAGCCTACTTGCACAAGGAAGATAGCCAACACGAGAAAGCGTGCGTACTCCTCAATACGTCGGAGGTGCGAGTTCATGTGCCCGAATATGTATTGGTTGAGGTGGTACAGGCACTTTCAAACAAAGGACGACGACAGCAGGCGGTAAACTTTTTGGATAGGGTACTATCCGACCCGAGCGTGTTCATACCGGTCGCCGATCTTGTGTACGATACGGCGGTTCGGTTTCGAAAGGATGAGAAAGGGAAGCTTTCGTTTGTAGATATGGCACTCCTTGTGTTGAGTGAGCGGTATGATGTGATTACGTTTGACAAGCATCTTGTGAGGGCGCTCACACGCCGGTGATCGTCACCGCCATTTCGAGCTACCTATGCACTACATCGACACCCATACCCATGTAAACCTCGCCGCGTTTCGCGACGACTTCGATGCGGTCATTCGGCGTGCGCTCGAGAACGATGTGTGGATGGTGAACGTGGGCACACAGTACTCGACCGGCGCACGCGCGGTGGAACTTGCGGACCGCTACCCCGAAGGTGTGTACGCGACCGTGGGTCTGCACCCGATACACACGTCCGCAAGCTTTCACGACACGGACGAGCTTGGCGAGGACGGCACGGCGTTCACGTCGCGCGGGGAAGTGTTTGATATCGAGGCGTACCGGAAGTTAGCCACGCACCCCAAGGTGCTGGCGATCGGCGAGTGCGGGCTCGACTACTTTCGCGACCCTTCTCACGAGGAGCGCGGGAAGCAGATCGAAGCGTTCGAAGCGCAGATCGCGCTTGCAAACGAGGTCGGAAAACCGCTCATGTTGCATCTCCGGAGCGGAAAGGGCGGCAACGCATACCGGGATGCGCATGCGATACTGAAGCGCACCGCCAAGGTGCGAGGCAATGCGCACTTTTTTGCCGGCTCTCTTACGGACGCGCATCTGTTCTGGGACATGGGGTACAGCACCTCGTTTACCGGTGTCATCACCTTTACGCACGACTATGATGAGGTGGTCCGGGCGGCTCCCGCCGAACGTATCCATGCCGAGACCGACGCCCCGTACGTCGCACCCAAGCCCCACCGTGGCACGCGCAACGAGCCCCTGTACGTACGAGAGGTGGTGGCGCGGATGGCCGAGCTGCGCGGGGTGGAGGAAGAGGAGTGGCGCGAGCGGTTGTGGGAGAACGCGAAGGCGTTCTACGTTGCGGGTGTTGCGTAACGTGGTTGCCGTTTGCAGGACAGTCGTCCGTTGTGTGTACATACCACCTCCATGCGGTTCGGGTAGAAGCGGGGTGCTCATTGTACCGGTTACTGAACTCACGTCGCGCACTTCCCACCTGCGCATATATATGGTAGAGTACGCCAACATTATAAAGTAATACCAGTGTCACATGACAAAAGAACACGAAGACAAGGAAGTGGTCGAGTTTCAAACATACGAGCTCGGCTACCACCTGGTACCGTCGCTGAGTGAAGAGGACTTGGCGCTTCGTGTGCGTGAGCTCATGGAGGCGGTCACCGCAGTCGGAGGCAAGGTGCTTTCCGAAGGTGTGCCGCAGCCCTGCACGCTCGCCTACACGATGCGTCGCCTTCGGGGAGGTGTCTGGGAGAAGTACGACACCTCGTTCTTCGGGTGGATGCGTTTCGAGGTGTCCCCCGAGGGTATGGACGCGCTCCATGAAGCGCTTGCGCACAATGCGCACGTTATCCGTTCGCTCATGCTCAAACTCGAGGGCAAGGCGCTCGCACCCGTTCCGGAACCTCGCCAGGCACAGCCGATCGCTTTGAAAGAGGTTGCTGCGGAGCCCAAGGTGCTTGAAGCGAAGCGTGAGAGCGAGGAAGAGAAGGGGGAGGTGTCCGAAGAGGAGCTCGACAAGGAGATCGAGGATCTGATAAAGTAGTGAGAGCGCGCCACGCATCGTTTTTTGACGCTCACAGGGGTGAAAAGGGACGATGTGTTGCGATTAACTCTTAAGATCAAGGTATGTACCTCAACAAAGCGATCATTATCGGCAACCTGACACGCGACCCCGAGCTCAAATCGCTCCCGAGTGGCGTGCAGGTGTGCACGTTCGGTATGGCCACCAACCGCGTTTACCGCGACAAGGACAACAACAAGAAAGAGGAGGTCGAGTACCACAACATCGTCGTCTTCGGCAGACAAGCGGAAACGACGGCTCAGTACCTTCGTAAAGGTAGCAATGCACTCGTTGAAGGTCGCTTGCAGACCCGTTCATGGGAGCAGGACGGCCAGAAGCGCTACCGCACCGAAATACTCGCCGACCGGATCCAATTCGGAGACAGGCGGCAGAGCGATGGTGCGGGTGGCGGATACGCGCAGGAGCCCGCGGCGGCGTCCAAGAGCGACACCATCGAGTATCCGCACGAGGAGATAAACCCCGACGACATTCCTTTCTAGTTGATGAACCCGCTCGGGTCGACCGTACAGCACTAACAGTACACCAAAGGTATGAATGAACGAAACGAACAAGACCTTCCACAGGTCCAATACTTCGATTACAAAGACGTACAGACGTTGAGGCGCTACGTGAATCCGTACGGGCGTATCGTAGGCCGCAAGTACACCAAGCTTCCCGCCGGTGCGCAGCGACAGCTTGCGCGTGCCGTCAAGAACGCACGATTCATGGGTTTCCTTCCGTACGTCATCAGGTAGAACGTACCACACGGAGTACCACAACGATCCGCCCGAAAGGGCGGTTTGTTGTACTGTGTGATGAGTGTACATGATTGAAGTCAACCTCCAATCAATTGCCGACCACCAAAACCCCGCGACAGACACTCGTGCCACCTTATACTTCTTCAACTAACCAATGGGACACGGAGCCCGTACACCTTTTGTTGGGGATGGTATGAGACCTGGCAAGCGTCCTTGGAGCGGTTTTTCAAAAAGGTGACGGGCGGAGTTCCTGTGGATGGTATTACCCGAGCACCACATTTGCACTCAAAGGGCGTGCGGTTTCGATCTCCCGTGCGGTGTCTCGTAGTCAATGATCGGACGGTGGTCTGGAGGGGTTAGGCCTTCTCGACCCGACTCGCATACTCGCCCGTTTCGGTGTTCACCTCGATCACGTCTCCCGTGTTCACGAAAAGCGGGGTGGTCACGGTGGCGCCCGTCTCGACCACCACCGTTTTTGTCGCCCCTTGTGCGGTGTTGCCGCGTACCGCAGGTGCCGCTTCGGTCACCTTGAGCTGCATCTTGATAGGCACGGTAAGTCCGATGATCTCGTCGTTGAAGAGCATCGCTTCATACTCGCCACGCTGTTTCAGGAATTTTGCGGCGGTGCCGATGATCTCGGTGGAAATGGGGAAGCGCGCGCTCGGGTTTCCCGCCTCGTGGAACATGTACTCACCTTTGCTTTCGAAAATGTACACCACCGGCTTCTTTTCAAGGTCCGCCTCCTCTACGCTTTCCGATTGGTGGAAGGAATGCTCGTAGAGCTTGCCGGATCGAAGGCCTTTGAGCTTCGTTTGGTTCACCGGCTTGCGTTTCTGTACCCGAAAGACATAGTGCGAGAGGACACGGCACGGCTCGTCGTTGTGGACGATGATCTTTCCCGTGGTGATGTCGTTGTAGTCGATCTGACTCATGGGCAGTACTATACGTGCATTCGGTCACGCTTTCAAGGTGCATCGGCCACCCTCGTCGCATGCTATTTCGAGACAAACCGTAGCGAAGTCAACGTGTTTTGGTGAGAGACTTGGGCTTGGGCAAATACCCCGGAGTGGTCTCTCGGCAAAACAGTGTTTTCGCGACGGTGCCGGTCGGCGTGCACTACGATTCTTTCAGCTTTTCTCGAATCTCCTTCAGAAGTCGAGTGGCGACCGGTGGGTTCTCGCGAAGGTATGTGCGCGAAGCGTCGTACCCGCGACCGAGCTTCTCTTCGCCGTAACTGTACGAAGAGCCGGATTTCGACACCAGTCCGTACTTTTCACCCAACGCCAGAAGCTCCCCTTCGCTGCTGATGCCCTCGTTGTACATGAGGTCGAACTCGGTCACGCGGAACGGCGGGGCGACCTTGTTCTTCACCACCTTTACGCGGTGCCGACCGCCCACCACCTCCTCACCTTTCTTGATCTGTGCGATGCGACGTATGTCGAGCCGTACGGAGGTGTAGAACTTGAGCGCCTTTCCCCCCGGTGTCGTTTCCGGGTTGCCGAACATAACCCCGATCTGCATGCGGATCTGGTTGATGAAGATCACGATGGTCTTACTTTTGTGCACGATCGCGGTGAGCTTGCGCAGGGCTTGGCTCATGAGGCGGGCCTGTTTGCCCACATGCTGCTGACCCATCTCACCTTCAATTTCGTCGCGTGGTGTGAGTGCCGCCACCGAGTCCACGACCACGATGTCTATCTTGCCCGAACGTACCAAGCTTTCCACTATCTCGAGCGCTTGTTCGCCGGTGTCGGGTTGCGACACGAGGAGTTGGTCGATCCGTACGCCGATGCGTCGCGCGTATTCCGGGTCGAGCGCGTGTTCCGCGTCGATAAAGGCGCAAATACCGCCCGCTTGTTGCGCTTCCGCTATCGCGTGCAGGGTGAGTGTGGTCTTGCCCGAGCTTTCGGGGCCGAATATCTCGATGATGCGGCCGCGCGGGTACCCGCCGATGCCGAGCGCCCAGTCGAGTCCGAGGCTTCCCGACGGAATGGCGTCCACGTCGGTCTTCGGCTGTTCGCCGAGCATCATGATGCTGTCTTCGCCGAACTTCGTTTTGATCGACTGTAGGGTCGAGGCGATGTCCGGTTTCGCGCTCGGGGTTTCTTCTTCCGACACGGCTCCTTTCTTGGTGGCGGTCTTTTTGCGCATAGGTGAATGGTTAAGGATTAAATGGCATGATCTGTACCTCAAAGTATACCACCACCTCTCGTCGTTCGCTCGTAGCGCATTCCGGAGAGGGTTGCTGGATTGTTGATCCGTTGTCGGGAGCCGGGAGTGTGGAAGTGCTCGTGTGGCAGGGCAACCCGGGATGACAGAGGTTTCAACAACCGGTGTGCACATGGTCGGAGGTTGACTTCGATCATGTGCAACCGCTCGCATCTGAGGCGCAAGGACGCTACCGCTCGACCGCCTCACGCCGCGTCGTGCTTGCGGTCGTGGTCGCTGTGGTTGTTGCCATTTCGACCGGAGCGGGTTTGCCGAATATGTTCACGGCCTCACGCGCGCGTCTTCCGAAGCGGTTTTCGGCATCGAGCACGAGCGTTGCGTCGCCTTCGGGTACCAGGAGTGTTTCTTCGAATTCGCCACGTACATCGAGCGTCACCGGGCGTCCGTTCAGGCGCACACGGGTCACCCCGGTCGCTCTGCCGCGTACGGTGTATACCACCCCTTCAATGACACTGTACGGTTTTGGAGCAAAGATCGTCACTTGCGGTCCCACAATAAGGGCGCGTGCCTCGAACAGCCCGTAGCCGAGCGTGGTAAGGACAAGAAGTGCGGCGAAGAGATTGGTGGCGAGGCGGTTGCGGTACATGGTCCGGTGGCTATTCGCCGCTTGCGCCGCCACTGCATCCCACGACCCTGCGCGCTTTGTTGGTGCCGTCGGAGGGTTCTATGATTCCGCGCTCTTCGAGCTGGTCCATGATGCGCGCCGCGCGCCCGTACCCCACCTTGAAGCGTCGCTGAATGAGCGAAGTGGATGCCTTACACTCGGTCTGCACGTACGCTCGCACTTCCTCATAGAGCTCGTCGAGCTCCCCGTCCGCTTCCTCGGCATCGAGGTCGAGCGCGGTCGCACTGTTGCCCCCGGCCATGATCTGCGTCTCGTTCGACCCCCCGCCAAAGTCGATCGTCGCATCGAGCGTCGGGGAATTGTGTTTCTTGATATGCGCAACGACCTTCTTCACCTCGGCGTTCGAAAGGAAGGGCGACTGGATGCGCATCGGCTTGGGTGAGTCGCTCGAAAGGTAGAGCAAGTCGCCGTATCCGAGGAGCTTTTCGGCACCACCTTGGTCTAGTATGGTGCGAGAGTCCACGATGGAGAGCACCTTGAGCGCGATGCGGGTCGGAATGTTCGCCTTGATGATGCCGGTGATCACGTTCACGCTCGGGCGCTGGGTGGAGAGCACGAGGTGTATGCCGACCGCACGGCTCATCTGGGCGAGTCGCACGATAGCCCCTTCGAGTTCCCGCGGGTAGGTGGCCATGATGTCGGCGAGCTCGTCGATCACTACCACGATGTACGGAAGCGCTTCCGGCTTGTCCGCCTCGACACCCTTCGCAAGGGCGCGTTCGTACGCTTCGAAAGCCGGTGCAAAGACATCGGTGTGGTAGCCTTCGATGCTCTGCGCTCCGTGCTCACGCAAGAGGTCGTACCGGCGGTCCATTTCTTTGGTGGCCCACTTGAGTGCGGTGATACATCGTTTTGGGTCGGTGATCACCGGCGTGAGCAGGTGGGGTATGTGGTCGTAGAGCGTAAGTTCCACCCGCTTGGGGTCGACCAGTATCAGTTTGAGCTGTGCGGGCGAGTTGCGGTAGAGAAGTGAGGTGATGAGCGAGTGTATCATTACCGACTTGCCTGAGCCGGTGGTGCCTGCGACCAGGAGGTGCGGCATCTTCGCCAGGTTCGCATAGCGGGGAGTGCCATCGATGTCCTTGCCCAATGCGACAAAGAGCGGTTTGGCGGCGGTGGCAAAGTCGGGGTGCGCCAAAAGGCCGGAGAGCCCCACGGTCGCCTTGGCGGTGTTCGGCACCTCGATACCCACGAGTGACTTGCCCGGAATAGGCGCCTCGATACGGATGGGCGATGCGGCGAGCACGAGCTCGACGTTCGACTGGAGGTTCAGTATTTTCGAAAGACGGACGTTCGCTGCGGGTTTGAGCGCGTAGCGGGTCACCGTGGGACCCACGGTGATCTCATCCATTTCGACCGGTATGCTGAAGTCTCGAAACGCCTTGCGGATCATGTTCGCCCGCAGCTTGGTATCGCCCACGTTCGGCTTTCCTTTGTCGGCCTCGAGGAGTGAAAGTGACGGAGGTGTATACTCGCCGGGAAGTTCGAAGATCGGCTCCTGCGCGCGTGGCGCCGGTTCAGGAAGGGGGCGCTTCGGTTCCGGCCTTACGGGTTCGTACACCTCCTCAAGGTCCTCATCCGCATATTCCTCATCCTCCGTGTCGACCGTAGCGGATACCGACGACCCCACCTGTTCAAGCGCTTCGTCCACCCCGTCGAGCGTTTCTTCCTCCTCGTCGTCCCGCTTGCGTGCGAAGAGGGCGCGTACACGATGGAAGAGTCCCACCAACAGCGCAGTGTCAAAGACCAAGAGTACGCCGATGACGAAGGCGCCGGTCAGCACCACCAAGCTTGCGAGGGTGTCGAGCGAAGCGGCGAGCGGGCGCGCGATGAGCTCGCCCAAAAAGCCCGCGCGTCCGTCGGTCACGATACCGAGTATCGCAAGTGCGGAGAGAAAGAGGAGTCCGGCACCCACCATGCGTACCGGCCGCACGCCGGAGGCGGAGTCGCGGGTGCTGAGGAGCGACCAGGTCCACGCAAAAAAGACGAGTGGCGTCAGATAGAAGCCCACGCCAGCAAAAGCATACAGGGTCCGCTTGAGGAAGGCGCCCACGGCACCAGCCATACCGACCATTGAGAGGGAAAGGAGTATCCCAAAGACAAACAACAACACCCCCGATATGCCGCGAACGGTGCTCGGGTCGAGACGCTTCAAGAGTGAAACTTGCGTCGGGTCTTTATCGGCACGCTTCTGATCCTTGTCGGCGGAACGAGAGGAACGCTGTTTTGCCATAGTGCTTCATAAGTTATTTATGCGAATTTCACACATTCGGTCAAAGTTCGCGAAGTCTTGGAACAGTACCGTGCGGTAGCGGCAACAAGCTTGATAGCGGCACCGTAAAAAACAAGAAACTCAACAAAATGCGCACAATACAGTATAGCATACTCCGTCCCCGAATATGAGCGGAAATGCAGCCAATGGGTGAGTGCACAGCTGACGATCGATAGAAAAAAGCATGTCAGGAGGGTGCATTCCGAGCGACACGCGGGACACGGCGGCGCAACCTTGCGGACAAGTGTCCATGTACTATAATCGACCTATCAGGCATAAAAGGACGCATAATAGTTAAGGCCACATCATCCGGTAATAAAGACACACAGTAGTGACCATGAGTGAAACAGACACAAGGACACATCGCATAAAGGACGGAATCGCAAAGCTCCAAGAGAACACCATTGCAACATCCGAACCTGAACGAGCCTGTGCCGCCTATGTCCAAGAGAAGTCCTACCGCATCTCTGCAGCCGTACTGTCCCTTTGTAGTCTTATAGAGCAAGGGAGCGCAATACGACATACATTAGAGACATCCGCACTTACGCTAGTGAAGGACGCGTCAAGGTCTTCCGTGGAGCGCACTGCGCGCACTGCACTCCTTTCGGGCTTGCGTGCGCTCCATGGTGAGCTCGAGACTGCCGCGCTTGCGGGACGGGTCGCCGAAGGTACGGCGCATGTACTATCCGGAGAGGTCGTTTCCCTTGCCGAGTTCATGCGTGATACGGGGTGGGCGGGTGCGGGCGTGACGCTCGAGCTTTCGATGTTGCACACCGAGCTCGACCCGCGCGCGTTCGCGCCGATACACTATCCGGGCACATATGAGACTCATAAAGAACATCGGGCGGTGCCACCGCAGCGCACGACCGCGCATGCCGACATGTCCTACACAAACGAGACGTCCGAAACTGAAAAGTCACATGGAGGAGTAAAAGACACAAAGGTCGTGCGGTATGTCGACAAGGTGCAAGATGTGCAAAAGGACAGACGTGCGACGATCCTCGCGCTCCTGCAGCGCAAGGACAGGTTGACTGTCAAAGACGTTTCTGCGGTAATAAAAGACTGCAGTGAAAAGACAATCCAACGCGAGCTGCTCGCGCTTGTTGCACAGGGTGTCCTTGTGAAGGAAGGCGAGCGACGGTGGTCCACGTACCGCCTGGCGTAGCTCCTGCTCCCACAAGAGTGCTTACATGTTCCTAAACTTCCTTTGGTCGTAACGAACAATGGGTTCCGACCCGACATCGCATCCTTCGTCATCGCGAATCGTGTGAAGCGATCAGTGACGTCCACACCCCTTGTCCGCCATCGATGCCGGAAGGGGCGCATGCCCTTGACATTTCTCCGTACTGTATCGTATTGCGTACCGCCTTGTAAGCGGATCGTAGGCATCTCGTCTCATCTGACAGAGCGCTGCGTACCGTTCATATCGGTTGCCCCAAAGCCGTATCTGCGGTACAATGGTGCGACGCGCGGAGGGGTGGTCTGGCATGGTTCGCTTCGGCGAACGGAGAAGCATCATTTATCCACAATACCCTTTGCACGGTCACGGTACGGCACCGTATACTGCCTGTAGCCGCGCACGGCGTTTTTTATGGTAAGCGCGGATCGGACACAGAGCCGCACGTTCCTTGACAACAGAATAGAGAACAGCACAGCAAGTTCCACGAGGGCTTTTGCGCCGCTCGTGTGCACCGTACCATCCACCTTTTTGGTCGGTGCGGTAATTCATCCCGCATGACCTCGTTCTGCTGCCTTTCCATAAGGCACATCGGTCGCAACACGTCAGACACACGGTCCAACACCTTGTACCAACATTCCGCGCGTGAAAGGTCGAACGTTTCGCGCACGGGAACACAGTTGGTTTAGTCGGGGCCTTCGAGCCCATGTGCGTCGGTTCGGTACGGGTACCGGGTGCTACCACCCCGCATGACTCCGGTCGCGGGTGCGGTGCATCGGGTACCGGTGCCGAACGCAGAGGCCTTTCGGTGTATGTCGCCACCGTGCGAAGTGCATCGAGCGGATCCTCCAAGAACGGTGCGCATGGCCGCCCGCCATATACAATACAGCTCGTATGTTATGTAGTGGGCGGGAGAGGGGCCGGATTATCAACCGCGTGCCGGAGCGCAAGCTTCGGTGCATTTCTTCGCAAGGGCTTATAAGTTTTATCAGCTAATTTGACCCGTGCGGAGATAACACATTATTTAAGATATGACAAAAGAGTTGACACTCAACAAATTCGCAGCCGGCTTGGTCGGTCTCGCGATGGTGGCAGGGCTCGCTTCCGCAGTAGCGGTACAGCGCGCACAGGCTGCCGAGCTCACACTTTCCGACTTGGTAGAGTTTCTCGTCCTTTCGGGTGTGATCGCAGACGACAAGGCCGCTGAGGCACGTGCAGCGGTGAAGGAGCTCGAGGCGGAGAAGGGCACGACTCCCACCGCTCCCGCGGCGACCAGCTGCAACTTTACTCGCGACTTGAAGACCGGCGCATCCGGCGCGGATGTGAAGGAGCTCCAGAAGCTCTTGAACGGCAAGGGCTACACGGTGGCCGCGACGGGCGCAGGCTCGGCGGGCATGGAGACCGAGTACTACGGTCCCGCTACCGCAGCAGCGGTCGCAAAGATGCAGGAGGCGTTTGCCGCTGACATCCTTGCTCCGCTTGGTCTTACCAAGGGCACGGGCTTCTTCGGTGCAGCCACCCGCAAGGTGGTGAACGAGAAGGTCTGCGCAAAGACCCCTACCACCCCGGTACTCCCTCCTGAAGAGGAAGAAGAGGAGGAGAACGAGGAAGAGGAGGAGAACGAGGAGACCGAGCTTTCGGGCGAGGCTTCCTTGAAGACGGTCGAGATCAACGACGCTGACGACTCCGACATCGAAGAGAACGAGGAAGAGGCAGAGATCGCTGAGATCGACGTTGAGTTCTCAGACGGTGACGCTATGATCACCCGCCTTGATATCGCACTCGAGAAGTCTGGTGCAGAGGCATGGGAGGCTTTCGAGACTGTTGCCCTTATGGTTGACGGTAAGGAAGTTGCTTCCATCGATACCGAAGACGAGGACAATTACCTCGACGAAGACGACGGCTCGCTTCGCTTCACCGGCCTCGACATCGTGGCTATGGAGGACGAAGAGGTGACCATCACCGTCGTTGCTACCGTACTTGGTGGCCTCGATGCTGCTGAGTTGGGCGACTGGGAGGTGTTCGCACTCGGTATGCGTTACGTAGATGGTGATGATGTTACGACTACGGAAGATACACTTGGCGACCTCATTGGTAACACGACAGCTCCGTTTACCGGTGACCCATCTGCTTCCTTCACGATTGAAGAAGAAGGTGCTGAGGATGAGCTTATCGTAAAGACATCTACCAAAGACCCTTCAGCTGCTACGATCAAGGTCGAGGATGACAAGAAGTCCGACTTCGAGACCATCTTTGCGTTCGACCTCGACACCGACGATTCGACCAACGACATCGAGGTGAACGAGATCACAGTTGGTGTTGTTGCTACCGAAGATGGTACGACACCTGTCAGCACCTCACTCCTCATCAATGACGCACAGCTTGTTATTGATGGCGAGGAGTACGACGACGTTACCATCACACATGCAAACGGTCAGTTTGTATTTGACATCGATGGCGGTCTCGTAATCGATGCGGGCGACCGTGTCACGGTTGAGTTCCAGGCAGAGTTCAAGGCGCTTACACTTGAGGGTGCAACAGTCATGGCTTCCACCACGAGCACAACGCTCGTAGCAGAAGGCGCAGACGACCTTACCGGCACTGCACTTTCCGGCACCGCAACAGGTGACGAGCACACGCTTCGCACCGCGGGCGCCGCGATCGAGTGGGTAAGCTCGACCGGCACCAAGGATGCGAACAGCGGTGACACCACGTCTGACGACGAGGGTGTGTGGACGATCAAGTTCGACGTTGAGGCGTTCGACACTGACATCTACATCGAGAAGAGCGCAGCATCGACCACCGGCACTTCTACAGGTGTAGCATTCCGCTTCACCGACGGCTCCGGCAATCTCGTTGCTGCATCTGGCACCGTAGCCGCATCACTTTCTTCGACCGCAGGTTCGGAGACCGGTGATTCGGTATCACGCTTCGTCGTGAACGAGGGTGAGACAAAGACCTTCACCCTTACGGTCGAGCTTGACCCAATAACGGCTGGATTCTACGGAGTTCAGTTGTACGGTGTGAACTACAAGACTGCGAACACCAGTGGTGCAACAGTCGAGCAGACTCGCGCACTTCCCGCAGAGGACTTCGAGACCGACCCGCTTTCGATCTAGTTTGACACTGGAGCGAACAGTAGTCGTGTGACGTAAGTCACCCGGGAAAACCAACAAACCGCCCTTCTGGGCGGTTTGTTGCGTCTTCGCCAGACGGGGGTTGCACCCCCGTCTGTTCGTTTGCGCCCTCACCAACCGTCGAAACCCCCGGGCGGGGGTGCAACCCCGCGCCCGACGCACGCGCCGTTCGTTCGTCAGACGGTGGTTTTGCCAGACGGGGGTTATACCCTTCGCCAGACGGGGGTTGCACCCCCGTCTGTTCGTTTGCGCCCTCACCGACCGTGTACATAGCACCTTCTTCTTGCGCCCGATCGGTCGCATCACGTATGATTTTGGCTATGCCTTCACCTCGCATTTCTTCCGGTGTTGCCGGTGGCACATACTTCATCACCTGCACGGTCAAGCGCTGGTACTACCTTTTTGATCGACATCATCGCTGGAACATACTCGCTGACTCCCTCACGTACTGTCGTGAGCACAAGCAATTGCGCTTGTACGGCTTTGTGTTCATGCTCAATCATCTGCACCTGATCGTGTCATCACCGGACGCTTCCGGTTTTTTGCGTGATTTCAAGCGCCACACATCGCGCGCGTTGCATTCGAACATACTCACCACTGAGCCGAATATCGAGTCGCTGTTTCTCGAATCTGATGGGACGTGCGCCGTGTGGCAGGCGACCAACATGCCGATACGGATAGAAACCGAAAAATTCTTTTTGCAAAAGCTGAATTACATCCACGAAAATCCGGTTCGCAAACAGTATGTTCGGCGTGCGGAAGACTGGTACTGGTCTTCGGCGAATCCTCCAGGTGAGTTTGCGGTGGATTCTGTGTGGGAGTGAGTGTCGTGCGCCACATGCAAGGCTGGGAAAGAGGTGACAGCACAAACATGCGGGCGGGGGTATAACCCCACCCCGACGCGCGCGTCGTTCGCCAGACGGTGGTTTTGCCAGACGGGGTTTTCGTCAGACGGGGGTTATACCCCCGTCTGTTCGTTTGCGCTCCAACCTGCACTTGCAGCCAAAACCTCCGAAACCTTGGTTTGCCATGTCACCTTGCGCCACGCACATGATTGAAGTCAACCTCCAATCACGTGATTTCCACAAGTCTCGGCTCTGAGCTCCTCCATTTCAAACTTCATACTTATATGCTACTATGCCTGTACCATGAAAAGCATCGTACAATTCACCATTTCCAAAGGAGATGAGTACTATGTTGCGGAGGGCGTGAATGTTCCCGTTGTGACCCAGGCGCGCACGCTCGATGAGCTGACACAGAATATTAGAGAGGCGCTCGCAGTACAGTTCGAAGGGGAGGACCTGCGCACGTTCGATCTTGCACCTGAACCTTCCGTGTTGATCAATTTCGAATTGCCGAAGGCGTATGCCTAAGCTGAAGATCCTCTCAGGGAAAGAGACGATTGCCATATTGGGACTGTACGACTTTTGTGTGGTTGTCCAGAAGGGCAGTCATGTCAAATTGCGCAGGGAACTGTACGGTGAAAGGCAAACATTGACCATTCCCGATCACAAGTCGCTCGACAGGGGTACGTTGCACGCGGTATTTCGGCAGGCGTCACGTTACGTGAATGAAAGTGAACTACGCCCTCACTTTTTTACGGATTGAGGAGTCGCGCTTCGCCGGGAGAATTCACACCGTTCGTTTTTCGACCGTTGGAGGTTACACCTCCATCTGTTCGTTTGCGCTCCAACCTGCAGCCAAAACCTCCGAAACCTTGGTTTGCCATGTCACCTTGCGCCACGCACATGATTGAAGTCAACCTCCAATCACGTGATTTCCACAAGTCTTTGCCTTGTCTGATGGTGGACAAATGAAGCGGGTGGTATACTGGTGTCGTCGTAGTCATTTACAAGTCCTACGCACCTGGCGAATTTCCGTGTTCGACCGTATTGCACCATGTCGATGGCACAAATGCCACAGGGTGGCGACCGGTACATTGGACTTCATCAGCACGCGTACCAATAGTAAGTAATCGATCACAGAACATATGCAACGATCTTTTTTCGCATACGGCATCGCGGCATTCGCGATAGCATTCGCATGCACCGTCGTACCCGTTTCCGCACAAGAGCAGACCACCTTGGGCACCCAGCAGGCGGTGGGAAAACAGAATGCGGCCCAAGACCCATGGATGCAAAAGTTATTGGAGCAGTATCGCGCATTCACCTCAAAGAAGTTGGGCACAATGGGTAGTACCACGGCACCGCGAACCGCCTCAACGACGTCGGGTGGAGGTGCCGGACTCGGGCGCACGCTCGGTATGCATTTCTGGAATGCTTCCACTTCGGCTTCCACCACCGCGTGCGTACAGCAGGCGGTCGACACGCGCGAGTCGGCGCTTGGTACGGCATGGACGACCTACAACACGGCGGTGACCGCCGCACTCCTTGCACGCCATGAGGCACTTTTCGACGCATGGGAGGTGAGCGCTGCGGCCGATCGCAACACGGCGCTCAAGGCGGCTTGGAAAACGTGGGGAACGGCGCACAAGGAGGCGCACAAGACGTTCAAGACCGCTCGCAATACCGCGTGGAAGACCTACCGCACGACCATGGTGAGTACTTGCAAGACGATTGTGCCGCGAGAGGAATCGCTCGCAAGTGATTCCGTTGGGAGTGTCTCCATATAAGCGAAGTTACAAATCCGGTGCAAAAGACCTCGCGGTGCGAGGTCTTTTGTTGCGATGATCGCGCGAACATCCTTATGGACCCGGCTCGTGGGTTTTTAAGGTCGGTGGAGCACAAGCGAAGAGATGAGCCCCATCCGGCGAAAAACGAGCGAGACGACCTCGGTTCGCGTCGCTGCGACTCGCGATGATGAACCAATGACCAGCCGCGGATCGTCTCGTATGGTTCCTCTGTTGACAAGCGAAAAGTGTGCTATACTGGGGTGGGAGCGAGACGTATTGTCCTCAACTTCTACTGCAGGGAAGCGGTATACGTCCGATCTGCTGAGGCCTCCTACGGGTTGGCTTCAAAAGAACGGAAACACTAGTTTCCCACCTGGAGTAATCTAGGGCAGTATCGTTTCGCCCCCGCAGAGTGCCGCCCAAGAGGCGGCGTTGTGCGTGTAGGGCGGGGTGTGTGGACATGGTATACTCGCCCTATGAGTACCCGAGACGATCTCCTGCTCCGTACGCTCTTCATTTACGTGTGGGTCCTCGCACTTGCGCATTTGCTGGCCCAACGGTTGTACCTGTACTGGGTCTACCGATGGCTCGACATACCGATGCACTTCTTGGGTGGCATATGGGTGGGGCTTGCCGCACTGTGGCTCTGGTACTACTCCGGCCTTGCCCGTAAGGCCGGCGCAACGCAGCACCGACCTTTTTTGGTCGCGCTCGGCGGTGGGTTGGTGTTCGGTTTCCTGTGGGAATGCTCCGATTTTTTCATCTGGTCGGTGATCGTGGGAGCGTTTCCCGAGAACTACATCGCCGACACCATGCTCGATATCGCGATGGACGTGGTCGGTGCCTGTGTCGCCTATGTGATATTCAGATATCTCATGGGTAGTGTACAGCGAAACCATCCCTCGAACACGGACAACGCCGGCTAAGACCGGCGTTGATTCCCATAACCTCAAAGTCGTGCCTCCTAGCGCATCACCTGCTTCACCAAACGCTCGAAGCTCTGCGGCGCGTCATTCGCAAGTTCGGAGAGCATTTTGCGATTCACCGCAATGCCTTTCTCCTTCAGTGCGCCGATGAACTTGCTGTACACAAAGCCGTGTGCACGCAGACCGGCGTTGATACGCATGGTCCAGAGCGCGCGGAAATCGCCCTTCTTCTTGCGACGGTCGTTGAAGGCATGGTTGCCGGCATGAGCGAGGACCTCGTTCGCTTGGCGCTCTTTCTTTCGTATGTTGCCGCGCATGCCCTTGGTGCGTGCAAGCACGTATCGGCGATGTTTGAGCTTGGTTGTTCCTCTTTTTACTCGTGCCATAGGTGTGTACTGTTGTTATTAACCGCAAAGATAACGACCGTTCTGCTTGTTCTTGAGGGTGATCGTGCTACCGCTTCGGTTGCGAGTGAGCTGCTTCGCACGGCTCTCTTTCGCATTGAAATGGTTGCCTCCCGGATTGCGCACCAAAAGCTTCCCCGTGGGTGAGACCCGTATGCGCTTTGTGTAACTCTTGTTTGCCATGGTATGTAAAACTATCCGTTGATCATTGTTCTTTTTCCGTGGAGGACGTCACCACTTCCTCTTCGACCCCGTACTTTTGCCGCGAAAGCGCTTTCAGTTCGGCGCGCTTCGCCACAAGCTCTTCGGGAGTGGGAAGCGGATGTTTCCGGTCCACCTCGATGGTGCAACTGAAGCCCTTGGGGCTCCGCTTGGTCGGGTCCGCCACCTTGAAGGGAACAGCCACCAGATGAAGAAACGCGTCGAGCCGTTTGGTGAGGAACTTTTCCTCCATGTACTTGTAGCGACCCCACAGGAAGAGGTCGACCTTTACACGGTGTCCCTCCATCAGCCACTCGTCGATACGCTCAGCCTTCAGCTCCTTGTCGCGTTCGCCGGTGCCTATTTTGACCTGTGCGCTCTTCGTTTCCGTCACGTGCGCCTTCGATCGGGTCTCCTTCGCCTTTTTCTTCAGTTCATAGGTGAATTTACCATAATCCATGATTTTTGCAACCGGTGGAACGGCTTTGGCGGACACCAAAATGAGGTCAAGCCCTTGAGCTTGTGCATGCGAGATGGCGTCGCGGGTCGAAAGAACCCCCAGATTTTCGCCAAGCGCACCGACACAGCGCACCTCGGGCACGCGAATCTCCTCGTTTATGTACACTTTGTCCGTGTCTTCGGTGTAGCTTTTTTGCATCATACAGGTATGCAACGCCCCTTCGGTCGTCCACCACTTAATTATAGCACACGTTCGCGCATGGCGCCATTTTTTCTGCGTAACCGCTCGCACGGTTCCGTGTGTTGTTCGAAGACCCTGGCTCGAAGCGAGGAGGCAAAACAGGATTTCAGTGGTTTTGGGCGGCCGGTGGGGTGCAAACGAACGGACGGAGGTAAAACCCCCGTCCGGCGATGCGAACCCCGTTCGGCGAAGCACGTACTTTTGGCTATCGTGCTCGAATACGGTATACTGCTCTCCATGAACACCAACCATCAACCACGATCCGAAGAAGAAAACCCGCAACGCCCCGAACAGGGTGGGCAAGGGGGTGCGTTCGAGCCGGGTCCTCGCTTTTGGCTCAATGTCGCGCTCACGTTCTCGATACTCTTTGCGCTCGTGCTGCTTTTCGAGCAGTTCGTGAAAAAGGAAGAGCCCGAAGGCCCCGTGCCACTCTCGCAGGTCGCCGCGGACATCATCGAAGGAAAGGTGACCAAGGTCCTCGTGGAGGGCGAAATGCTCACGGTCACTTACGCACCCCAACAGCAGGAGGGTGCGGAGGGTGAAGCGAAAGAAACGACGCGCACGTCCAAAAAGGAGGTGGGTGGTACGGTGTCCGAGTCGCTCGTGAACTACGGGGTCTCGGCGGAACAGCTCCGCAAGGTCCAGGTGGAAAACAAAGAGGAAGGCGGGTTCCGGTTCTGGTTCGTGACGCTCGCGCCCTACCTGTTGCCGATCGTTTTCCTTCTCCTCATACTATGGATCATGATGAAGCAGGTGAAGGGCGCCGGTATGCAGGCCTTTACCTTCGGGCAGAGCAAGGCGCGGGTCATCGACCCTGCGGACAAAGGGCAGCGCATCACCTTCAAGGATGTGGCGGGTGCCAAGGAGGCGAAAGAGGAGCTCGCCGAGATCGTCGACTTTTTGCGCAACCCGAAGAAGTTCCTCGACATTGGCGCCAGGATCCCCAAGGGTGTGCTCCTCATGGGCGGGCCGGGCACCGGCAAGACATTGCTTGCACGCGCGGTGTCGGGCGAGGCGAACGTGCCGTTCTTCTCGATCAGTGGTTCCGAGTTTGTGGAGCTTTTCGTGGGCGTGGGTGCAAGCCGTGTGCGTGACCTCTTCAAGATGGCGAAAAAAGCGGCACCCGCCATCATTTTCATCGACGAGATCGATGCGGTCGGCCGCATACGCGGTACGGGTGTGGGAGGCGGCAACGACGAGCGCGAGCAGACCCTGAACCAGATCTTGGTCGAGATGGACGGTTTCGAGCCCAACGAAAAGATCATCATCATGGCCGCCACCAACCGGCCGGACGTGCTCGACCCCGCGCTTTTGCGTCCGGGGCGTTTCGACCGACGGGTCACGATAGACCTTCCCGACCGTGACGATCGCGAGGCGATCCTCAAAGTGCACGCACGCAAGAAGCCCTTGGGTGAGGATGTGAACCTGCGCACCATCGCGGAGCGCACGGTCGGCTTTTCCGGTGCCGACCTGCAGAACCTCATGAACGAAGCGGCCATTCTCGCCGCGCGCGAGAACAGGAAGAAGATCACCCAGTACGACCTGATCCGTTCGATCGAAAAGGTGATGCTCGGACCCGAACGAAAGAGTCACGTGTTGAACAAGCGCGAAAAAGAGATAACCGCCTACCACGAAGCGGGGCATGCGCTCGTTGGTTCGCTCCTGCCGTACTCGGATCCGGTGCACAAGATCTCGATCATCTCGCGCGGTCGCGCGGCAGGATACACGCTTACGCTTCCGTTCGAGGATAAGCGTATGCAGAGCAAACGCGAGTTCTTGGACGACATAGCCAAAGCGCTCGGCGGCTACGTGGCGGAAGAAGTGGTCTTCAACGACCTTACGACCGGAGCGAGCAACGACCTGCAGGTACTCACCGGCCTTGCGCGTAACATGGTCGCTCGGTGGGGTATGAGCGAAAAGATCGGACCGCTTGCGCTCGAGTCGGACGGCACCCCCGGCCTCTTCGGAGCGAACTTCGCCGGCAGAGAATACTCCGACAAGGTCGCCGCGGAAATCGACGCTGAAGTGGCGCGCATCATCGGGCACGCGTACAAGCAGGCAAAGGACGTGATCACTACTCACCGTACCGCACTCGATGCGATCGCCAAGAAGCTCATCGAGGTCGAGACACTCGAGCGTGAGGCGTTCGAACAGATCCTCATCCTGCACGGTATCGAGCCGAAAAAGCAGGAGGAGTCGGTGGTGGTGTAGGGGTGAGAACGAAAGTGCCGCACGAAAGCAAGTCACAATACGCGCCGCTCGGGTATGATGCGGATACCGTATACCGTATACTGTTGAGTGGCGATCGTTTTCAGGTATAGTACTGGCATCCCCCGCCCACAATGGGCGAAGGGATGAAGCGCGCGCATAGCTCAGTTGGTAGAGCGACGAGCTTATACCTCGTTGGTCCTAGGTTCGAGTCCTAGTGCGCGCACAGGCTTCGGATATTCCAGACCCTGGAATATCCGCGCAAGCTATGATTGAAGTCAACCTTCAATCATACTCAATGTGACGCGTGTGATTGAAGGTTGACTTCAATCATATGGTTACCGCATGGGTGCTTAGACGTCTCTCGTTCACGAGAGGCACTTTTCCCCACCTGTCGGTCGTGTGTGGATTGAGTGAATGGAATGTGTCGTCTTACAATAGAATCCGGGACGTATGCAAGCGGCGGTTTCCGTCGCCATCGTTGTAGACCGTATACCATTGTTACATAATTTCCTTGTCGGTCTTGCACCTCGGCTTCAAAAACTTATCCGAATACGTATGTCCTCCGGATACTCATACCATCTTCAACTACCCAGCGGGACACGGAGCCGGTACACCTTTTTGAGAAACTAAGACCGGGCAAGCGCCTTGGAGCGGTTTCTCAAAAAGGTGTACAGGCGGAGTTCCTGATGGTTCCTTAGGGGTGGTATCAAAGCGCGTCCGGGAAACGCGCGTTATCAAGTAACCTGCTGTATCATATGAATACGCGAGGTGCTCTTTTTGTAGCGGCTCTCTCCGTCGCCGCCGTTTTTGTGTGTTTACCGGAAGCGCATGCGGAACGGGGTGGTATGTATGTATGGGCAAAGCCCGACCTTTCTCATGTGCGTACAATACTCGATCAGCGACGAGCCGAGGTGCGGGACCGAGTGGAACGTGAACGTGCACGCGTCAAAGCGCGAATAGAAGAGATACGCAAAGGTGTGTACGTAACCCCACCTTCCGAACCCGGCGACGACGAAGGTTCCGACCCTGAAGACCCCGGCTCGGGCGGTGACACAGGCACCGCGCCGATCGTGACCTTCGCGGCAAACAAATCGAGCGTGGCAAGCGGCGAAACGGTCACGCTCACCTGGAGCACCGAGGATGCGGACAGGTGTACCGCCTCCGGCGCGAGCGACTGGCAGGGTGCCAAGTCGACCGCCGGCACCGGCTCGGTCGTGGTGCAAGCCACGACCACCTACACGCTTGCGTGTGGCAACGAGCATGGCACCACTACGAAGGACACCATCGTGGGAGCGTATGTGGTCGAAGACTCGGACCCTGAACCGAACGGCGCGGTCCTCATTACCGAAGTGCACTTCAACCCGAGTGCGGAAGCGGGGCAGGGCAACAACACCGACAACGAATGGGTCGAGCTCTACAACGGCACCGCCCATACGGTCGACCTTATGGGGTGGAGCATACGCGACAATACCTTCACCGACGTACTTTCCGCCACGCCGCTTTCGGTACCCTCCCACGGCTATGTGGTCGTGACGCGCGCGACTTCGACCGACACCTACTGGCAGTACGGGCAGAACGCGGTGGTGATCCACTTGAACAGCGCACTTGGCAACGGCCTCGGCAACAGTGGCGATTCGCTTACCCTCCACAACGCGGAAGGAGTGACGATAGACGCCCTCAGTTGGGGGATGATCGAGGATCCGGTGATGGATCCGTCGGTGAGCATAGCGGGTATGCCTGCGGGCGCTTCGCTCGAACGTATCGACCACGCGGTCGACACCGACACCGCGGGGGACTGGAAGCAACAAGCTACCCCGACTCCCGGCAAGTAAACTATCGGTCGTTTCGCATAGAGGCCGCCCATGAGGCGGTCTTTGTGCGTACATATGCAGAGGCCCGGCACCGCTACTCGAAGTGCAGGCGGTCCTTTTGTGTGAGTATGGCGGTCGCAAGCGCGGGGTGCTCCTCGAGCGTCGGGTCTTCCCGCACGATACGTTCCGCTTCCGCGCGCGCCGCTTCGACCAGTTTGAGGTTTTTGAGCGCCTCCATACCAAGGTCCGACAAGCCGCTCTGCGCTCGGCCGTAAAGCTCGCCCGGACCGCGCAGTGCGAGGTCCATTTCGGCAAGCTCGAAACCGTTCTTCGCCTTCTCGAGTGCCTTCAGCCGTGCGGTCACACCCCCTTCGCTCGTGAGAACGAAACACTGCGCCTGGTGGGTGGAGCGTACCACGCGTCCACGTAGCTGGTGCAGTTGTGCGAGGCCGAAACGCTCCGCCCCCTCGATCACGATCACGGTCGCGTTCGGCACATTCACTCCGACCTCAACGACCGAAGTGGCCACGAGCACGTCGGTCGAGTGTGCAAGGAATGCACGCATCGTCTCTTCCTTCTCTTTCGGCTTCTGCTGGCCGTGCAGTACTGCGATGCGGTACCCTTTGAGCTCCTGACGCGCAAGACGCTCGGCTTCCGCAAGCACGCTCTTGGTCTGAAGTGCGAGCGCTTTGGTGGGGTCCGGCTCGTCGATGCGCGGGCATATCACGTACGCCTGGCGACCCGCGTCGAGTGCGCGGCGCACAGCGGTATACATGGCCGGACGCCCCGTTTTGGTGACGACGCGCGTCTCGACCGGCTTGCGTCCCGGTGGCATTTCGTCGAGTACGGTGAGGTCGAGGTCGCCGTACATGGTGAGTGCAAGGGTGCGGGGAATGGGAGTCGCGGTCATCGAAAGCAGGTGCGGCGCCACACCGTCTTTGCGTACAAGACGCATGCGCTGACCCGTGCCGAACCGGTGCTGTTCGTCGATGATCACGTACGCAAGGTCGCGAAAGCGCACCGAGTCGAAAATGAGTGCGTGGGTGCCGATGAGCACCGCCACTTCACCGCCGGCGACATGCTTGAGGAGCTGCGCCTTCGACACCGAGGTCGCTTTTCGAGGGTCCGTTTTCGAGGGGTACTTTTTGCACCCGCTTCCGGTCACCAGGCCGAGCATGAAGGGGGTGTGCGCGAACAGCTCGCAGAACGAGGCGAAGTGCTGTTCGGCCAACAGTTCGGTCGGGGCCATGTAGGCCACCTGGAGGGGTGCGGAAGGGCGCCCGTGCGGGTGTGCGGTCACGACCGCATAGGCGGTTGCGGCGGCGACCGCGGTTTTGCCCGAACCCACGTCGCCCTCGAGCAGTCGGCCCATAGCGGGGGGCGCAGCCATGTCCTTGAGGATCGCGTCCACTGCGGATCGCTGTCCGCGGGTAAGGGCGAACGGGAGCCGTGTCAGAAAGGGCGCGATTCGTGCCGCACCGTCGGCAACGGCGATGCACGGCTGTGCGGCCGTAGCCCTGCGGGCTTGTTGCTTGGCGACCTGGATCACCAGCACTTCTTCGAATGCGAAACGTTTGCGGGCCGCTTCCGCATCCCGCGGGTCTTTGGGCTGGTGCAGGAGCACAAGGGCGTTTGAGAGGGTGGGAAGGTGGTAGCGAGCGCGCACTTCGGTAGGCACCGGGTCTTCGAGGAGCGTATGCGCTCCCGCCTTGAGTACTTGGTCGACCGCGTGGCGCAGCCACCGCGAAGTGAGCCCCTTGCGCTCGGGGTAGACCGCAAGCGGTATGCCCGTGTCCGCTCCGAACACCGTGTCGACGCCCGCTATGGGGAGCGTGGCGACGTACGTTATTTCAGGGTTCGCGATGTAGCGAGTGCTTGCGCCTTCGACACGACCCGAAACCTTCACCGACGCGCCGTCGGTGTACATTTTTGCGATGTAGGGTTGGTTGAACCACATGAGTTTTACCTTGCCGGTGCCGTCTTCAAGCCATGCTTCGCACAGCGGGCGTCTGCTGCGCCAGGACACGCGCATTTCCGGTTTGCGGAGCGTGCCGTAGAGGGTCACCTGGGTGCCGCGCGTGAGGGTGGCTATCGTTTGCGCGGTGCCTTCCGTTTCGTAGCGGGCGGGGAAATGGTAGAGCAGGTCGCGCACCGTGCTAAGCCCCAGTGCGTGAAGCGCCTGCTTGTGCGCCGTCATGAGACGCAGATGGTTTGCAAGGGGGTCGTACGGGTCCATGGTGATGATCGTTCGTGTTCTCATACAGTATACCTCCAAGAGTTTCGCAATGCGCCCCATGTACCGCTCGGGGCGTTCGCTCGGTGAGGATTATCCACACTATGGCCCGTTTTGGCATTGAGTGTACCTCGCTTGCGTGGTCTACTATGGGTATGCGGCCCGCGCCGTCTCGTATTTTATGTAATTAATTATCATATTTATATTCATACTATGAACACGCTTACGTTGCCGTTCACTCGCCATCTGTGGGGCGCACTCGTCGCTCTACTTGCGTTCGCGGGCTTCCTTATTACGGCCCCGGCCGCTCATGCGACCCCTGCGAATGGATGGATCTGGGGTTGGGGCGCAGACAACTTCGAGGGCGCGGCATGGTTCAGCATGAACGCATCGAACGCGAACGACCCCGCATCGGATGGGCTCTACGTTGTTGACATACCCTTTGGGGATGGCGACATCACCGGCTATGCCTGGAGCGGAGGCACCGCGGCTTCCTCTGAATCTTTCTACGGCTGGCTCAGTTTTGAAGAAGGTATGCACAGTGTGGCTTCATGTGGCGGCAAGGGCAATGCCCGTCGTGTCGGCAACACGATAGTCGGTGCCGCAATCATCGTGGCGAGTGCCGGTTCCGGTGGGTACGACGGGTGTGTGGTGTTCAATCATGGACAGGCGGGAAAGGAGGTGACCATCGACCCTACGACCGGGAAGTTGAGCGGGTATGCCTACTCGAGCGAGTACGGGTGGCTCGAAATGAGCAATGTCTCCATCGCCGCTTCGGGCGCGAAGGCCGGCACCCTCACCGGGTTCAACTGCTCGATTGCCGAGGGTGCATCCTCGTGCTCGCCCACGCTCAACTGGACGGTGAACGAATGGGTGACCGGTGCGGAGCTTCGTGACACTTCCGGCCCGGTGCACGCACTCGTAGTTCCTCCCATGAGCGGTACGTTCAGCGTCACCCCGCTTGCCCACCTGGGAAGCAAAACGTTCGGCTTGTATGGCACGTCGGCTGCCGCACCCGGCATGGACGAGCTGCAGGGTGGAGTCACGGTGACCGCGTTTTGCAACGCACCGCGCGTGATTGCGGACGGGGTGTGCAAGACACCCGCCGCGACCGGCGATATCAAAGTGTATGATGTGGCCACGAATGCGGATGTCACCGCTTCACCCGACTGCACCATTCCGGTGAATGGCACGTCGTGTTCACGAAAGGTCTCATGGACCTCCGCCAATGCGACGGCTCCTTCCATCAAACGCAACGGGGTCATCCTTTCCAACAGTGCGTCCGGTACGTTGTCACCCAACCCGACCTTCGATGGGAGTGGTGTACCTGTCACATTCGCGGTATTCGACGGTCTTTCATCCCTCAAGACGGTGCAGATCAAGGGAGCGTGTGAGACCGGCTCCTCATGGCAGACCGGGTCGTGCAAGCCGAACGTTGTTCCCGAGGGTTGGATCGATCCCGAGACCTGCGAAGTCCAAATCGGAGAAAACTTATGTACAGCCACCGTTTATTATGAAACGAATTCCGAAGTCAATACCCCACGATTCTATCGAACCATAGAAGGTGGCGAACAGGAATTGGTAGGATGGCTTCCCTCAGGATCGAATGAAGTGACGCTTACCATGAAAGCGGATGGCACGGGACAGCGTGCGGTATACGAGCTCTACAACGGCGCCACCACCACCGAAAACAAGCTTGCCGGTCCGACGACCGTTACCGCGACCTGTGTGAGCGGAGCCGAGTACAGTCCCACTACCGGTAAGTGTGAGGCGACCACGGTCGTCGCTGATCTGATAGGAAATACGACCTGCACGATTCCTGCAGATGCAAGCACTTGCGCTTCGGTGCCCTTCACGTGGACGATCTCCGGTTCCTTCGGCACCACTACGGTCAGAGCTAACCTGACTCCCGCCACATATTTTGACCCCCCCAAATGGGGTTTAGGTTCGGTACCCAGCACGGTCAGTAGTTCGGCAAACTTTGCGGATGTGGTGGGATATGGAGATGTGGGTAAGGTAGAATTCCAGGTCGTGTACTGGAAGCCGGGCGACGTGAATCCGACGCTGGCGGGCACCCCGATCACTGTGGTAGGTGATTGCGCTACAGGATCAACATGGGACGTACCCAGTGGCAAGTGCAAGTCTAACGTAGTTGAACCTTCGGGTACGTTGACGGTGGTTCCCAAGTATGGGACGTCCTGTGAAAATCTGGAAGATGGAAGTAGTCAATGCCCCGTCACTGTCAAATGGAACACCGAGAACGCCACACCACCGTTCACGCTGGAGCGAAGTTTGGACGGTGGTGCCTGGACAACAATTAGCAGCGGCGCATTAGACAATGCAGATGGCGAATTGGATAATAACCTCACTGCGCCCGGGACCTACACCTATCGACTTTCAGTCAATGCAAGAGCACTTGCTCAAGCTAGCATTACGATGTCTTGCGAGAACGACTGGAATTCAGACGCAACACAGTGTGTCGGTGTGAAATATGCGAGGATTTACACGGTTGCGAGTGCGGAGTTGTGTAAGGTTCCCCTTGACGAAAGCGAATGTACAATGGCTGCGAATACGATTGAATGGGCAGTCGCATTCACCAACAGTCCTGTTCTGTATATGACCAATACTGAGGTTACCAATGAGGTAGTTGACTCCAATGATGAAGCAGTCATCTCTGTTGACTGGAGTAATAAGCAAATCGCAACTCAAACAACGCTCAGGTATGGTGCGAACACCTTCTCTGTAAAGGATTCTGCGGGTGATCCCGTACAGTTCGATACAGACGGAAATGGCGAGCCAGACGCCGACACGCACTCCTTCAATGTGATATGTGCGAGTCCGGGGCAGTGGAACCACGTGGAGGGCAAGTGCCGTACCGGAGGTCCGCAGTAAGATACGACCTACCAAACTCACAAACACCCGCACCGCGGGTGTTTGTGGTTGTGGGAAACACGAATGCGCGGTACACTCTCTCTGTACCAGTAATGTGCAGAGGGTGTGCGGCGTGGTTGCCACAGCCGAGCGGATACCGCACGTTCGGTATGCGTGAGGATGCCCGAGTTGGGCAAAACCCATGAATCCCGTACGAGGGATTCGAAGACAATGACATACGGAGGAGGGGTGGCTGAGATTCAATGAGAAAAGGAGCGAGAGCGACTATTTCGAATTAATGGTTGATACGTACGGTCACCTCGCGTATCACGGAGTGTCGTGTACAATAGTATACCAAGGAGGGGTGTGCTCCGAGGTCGAAAGCGCTCGACTCGAAATCGAGTAAGGTGAGAAGGTGCAAAAGCACCTTCGCAAGACCTTGCGAGACGTTTTGTGAGTGCATCGCACGAAACAAAAGGTCCACAAGGTGTACTGCTTCTGTAAGAAGAACACCTTCGAGATATAATGGCGTTACCCATGGGTGCGTGGTACAACAATTGAATATGGAGGGGTGGCTGAGATTCAATGAGAAAAGGAGCGAGAGCGACTATTTCGAATTAATGGTTGATACGTACGGTCACCTCGCGTATCACGGAGTGTCGTGTACAATAGTATACCAAGGAGGGGTGGCTGAGAGGTCGAAAGCGCTCGACTCGAAATCGAGTAAGGATAACACCTTCGAGGGTTCGAATCCCTCCCCCTCCGCAGATCGAACGCAGTGAGCACTGCGAAGGGGGAGGTGCAGCTTTTCGCAGAAAAGCGTTGCACGGATTCGAAGACCTTGTGAGCTGTTTTGGGAGCGAAGCGAACCAAAAGAGCCACAAGGTGTACTGAACCTGTAA
>JAYRSE010000034.1:0-22516 GCA_041920275.1 Minisyncoccota bacterium
AAAGCATTCGACCCCGCCTCCTTCGCTTCGCTCAGTCCGGCATTCTCATCCCCTAACAAAGTATTTTCGCTTGGCATAAAAGCCAATCGAAAACACTTGGTGGACCTGAGGGGATTCGAACCCCTTGCCTCTGCAATGCGAATGCAGCGCTCTACCAATTGAGCTACAGGCCCGTACTTTCTAATTATACCATATCAGCCGCTTTTTACCACCGACATCGCGCGTGAATAACCGCGTGCGAGAACCGGTCCCCATGCGCTATAGTGTGAACATGCGTCGTCGAACCTCGAACCTTTTTCGCATGATCGTTGCGATCCTGGTCTGCAACAGCGCGGGGTTCATCGGTTCGTTCTTCACACTCGGATCGGTGCAAACCTGGTACCCCACCCTCACGAAGCCGGACCTTACGCCGCCCGGGTGGGTGTTCGGGCCGGCGTGGACGCTGCTCTACACCCTCATGGGCATCGCCCTCTTTTTGGCATGGACCCGACACATCGGCGGAAAACACCGCGCCTTCTGGATCCGACTGTTCCTCATACACCTTGTTGTGAATGCGGCATGGAGCATCGTATTCTTCGGGTTGCACCTTCTCTTGCCCGCACTTGGCGTGATCGCACTCTTGTGGTTGATGATCGTCGCATTGATCGCACTTTCCCTGCGCTTTGACAAACGCATCGCGTTTCTGCTTACCCCGTATCTTGCGTGGATCAGTTTCGCGTCGTACCTCAACTACGCCATCTGGTCACTCAACCGGTAGCACACCGCTTGTTCACACGATCACTGAACCGGTGCGCTTATTTCCGCCCGCGTGCTCGGTGCACCGCAGCCACGATCGCATCGACGTCGAGCGCGTACGCGGCTAAAAGCTCATGCGGTTTCCCCGATTGCCCGTACCGATCGTGCACGGCGACCATCTCGATGGGAACCGGTACATTCTGCGCGGCGATCTCTGCGATGGTACTGCCGATACCTCCCAATATCTGATGGTCCTCCACGGTAACAACCGCACGCGCATGCCATAGCGCCTCTTTTACCGCGTCAATGTCGATCGGTTTGATGGTGTGTATGTTGAGAACGCTCGTTTCAACCCCTTCGCCCTCAAGTCGTTTTGCCGCCTCGCATGCTCGAGTGAGTATCGGCCCTGCCCCGATGATCACCACCTGTGGTTGCTCGCTCCGCCACAGGTAGTACGCACGACTTTCGGTGAACGGGGTGTGTTCGGTCGTAAAGACCGGTGACGCGTCGCGCGAGAGTCGCATGTAGGTCGGTCTGCCGTTCGACACAATGGAATGCGTTGCCTTTCGCGCTTCCTCGGCATCGAGCGGCACGATGATGCGCATACCGGGCATCACTCGCATGAGCGTCACGTCTTCAAGTGCTTGATGTGTGGCGCCGTCTTCACCCACCGTAACGCCGGTATGCATACCGATCACTTTCACCGGAAGATCGGAGAGTGCGATCGTGGTGCGTACCTGCTCCCAGTTGCGCCCGGGGGAAAAGGCGGCGTAGGCCACGATGTACGGTATCTTGCCACATTGCGCGAGGCCCGCCGCAACGGCCGCCATGTTCTGTTCGGACACGCCACACTCAATGTACCGCTCCGGAAACCGCTCTTTGAATACGGAAAGGCGCACGGAGTCAACCACGTCGGCACACAAAACCACCACCCGCGGGTCACGCTCCGCAACTTCCACGACACCATCACCAAAGCCATCACGCAGGGCACGCATCGGAAGCGCTCCGCTCTCGGAAAAGACCGCCTCGTGAACTGAATGATCGTGCGTGAACATGTGAGACAATATCTAATTTAAGAAACGCGCATGTGTTCAGACGTAAGCGCTTCGATCCACCGTGCGGCTTGGTCGGCGGTGGGCACCTTGCCATGCCAGGTGAAGTCGCTCTCGATCTCCGGCACCCCTTTGCCCGGTATCGTGTGGGCAACGATAACGGATGGTCGACTCGTCTCCAGCGCCGCTTGCTCGAGCGCATCCGCGAACATTTCCACATTATGGCCATCCACCTCCTGCACGTGCCATTTGAACGCCTCGTATTTCTGCACAAGCGGCTCGAGCGGCATCACCACTTCGGTCGGTCCGCCGATCTGAATGCCGTTGCGTGCAACGATGTTCGTGAGCGAAGCGAGGCCGTGACGCGAAGCGAAAAGCACCGCCTCCCAGAGAATACCGCATTGGTGCTCTCCGTCGCTCGTGATGCAATACGTACGGTACGACGCATGATCGAGCGCACCCGCAAGCGCGATCCCGGCCGCCTGTGAAAGACCGTCACCGAGCGGACCGCTCGTGGTCTCGACTCCGGGCACCTTCATGCGCTCGGGGTGTCCCTGCAGGCGTGAGCCGAAGCGACGCAACGTGGCAAGTTCTTCAAGCGGGAAGAACCCGACATGCGCAAGTGTGGCATAAAGCACCGGCGCGATATGCCCGTTCGAGAGGATCAAGCGATCACGCTTCTCCCACAAAGGTTCTTCGGGGTCATACCGCAGTACCTGCGCATACAAGGTCGCAAACGCATCGGCCATATCGAGCGAACCGGCAAGGTGTCCGCTCCCCGCCGTCGCAAGCATATCCAGTATCGAAACCCGCACCCGTCTTGCAAGGAGCTCTATGCGCGCCGTTTCTTGTTCGTTTAACGAAGTCATGCACGTGAGTCTTTTGTCTCATTTGCACAGCCGTTCACGATCTCTTGCAGGTCCCGCAGGGCACCTGCGGGATCGCCCGAAGTAAAGATCGATGAACCGGCGGCAAAGCGCCGGGCACCCGCCCGGTAAAGGTCAGGTATGGTAACGGAAGAGACGCCGATATCGATACCTATGGTGACCGGCCAGCGAGCACGTATCTCACGCACGCGGTCCACCGCCTTGGGATCGAGTGGCACGCCGTGCTGCCCCAAGCGGTCGTTACCCATGCACTGCACGAAGACCGATTCATCGATATACGGTTCGAGCGCTGAAAGTGACGTGCTCGGCGATATGGCACATGCGACTTCGATGTGAGACGCTCGGCACACATCGATGGCTCCACGCAACGACGGAGCACTTTCGACATGAAAAATGATGCGAGTAACACCGGAAATGGCCCACGCGGAAACATGGCGTTCGGGCTCCGATACCATAAGGTCGAGCTCGATCTCGAACTCCTGCCACAGCGGTATGCCCGGCTCCTCATGTCGTGTCGAAAGGAACATATCGCGCCCCACTCCCTCGTAGGGCCACGTGGTGACCGGTACGAACGTGCCGTCCATCACATCGACCTGCACGCACCGCACGCGATTTCGCACTTCGCGTAACCGTGACTCAAGTCGATGCAGACTGTCGGGTATGATTGCGGGAATGATGTCTTGTCGATTCATGGTGTCGATTATTGAATACTGCGAGCGAACGTGCGTACTTGTTCGATCGCGGCTATGCGCCGCACATGGCGCGGATCGTTCGAGAACGGCGTTTCGAGCCAGCGACACATGACCTCGCGGGCCTCTTCGTGAGTGAGAAAGCGAGCCCCGAGTGAAAGAACGTTCGCATCATTATGTTCGCGCGAAAGACGTATCTCGTCAACATCATTGAAGACTGCGCCACGTGACTCTCCATTGTACACGACCGCACGCACGCCGGGAAAACGATTCGCGACGATCGCCTCACCCTGACCCGAGCCGCCAAGCACGATTGCGCGAGCATCCGGAGGATCCTGCGACACGCGCTCTGCCGCACGAGCGATGATCTCCGGGTAATCGTCATCGGGGTCGTACTCGTACGCACCAAGGTCGGCAACATCGTACCCGCGCTCACGTGCACAACCAACGAGCGCATTCTTGAGTTCGAAACCCGCATGATCTGAAGCGAAAAACAAATGCATAGGAAAAAATACTGAGGAAGCGGGGAGATCTGCGGAATCGAGAACGAATATCAGATCCTCTTCCCCACCGCGCGAACGTGTTCAACCAAGGCGCCGGTGTAGCCCATTTCGTTGTCATACCACGCACACACCTTCACAAGCGTCCCGTCGACGACCCGAGTCATGGTGAGGTCCGCGATCGATGCGATGGTACTGCCGACGATGTCACTCGATACGAGCTCTTCGCTCGAAACCGCAAAGACCTTCTTCCACCGTTCGTCCTCGGCGGCAAGTCGCAAGATACCGTTCACTTCCTCGACCGACGTCGAGCGACGAGCGACGAACGTGACATCGGCGACCGAACCGGTGACAACCGGTACACGCATCGCAATACCATCGAACTTGCCCTTGAGGTCGGTCACCACTTCGGTCACCGCCTTCGCCGCACCGGTCGAACTGGGAACGATGTTCTGTGCGCCCGCACGCCCGCGTCGCCACTCTCCACCGTCGGCCACATCGACGATCGCCTGGGTCGCCGTGTAGGCGTGGATGGTGTTGAGCATCGCTCGTTCGATACCGATCGTCTCATGCAGGATCTCGATCATCGGCGCTGCGGCATTCGTGGTGCACGAGCCGTTCGAAGTGAGCGTGCAACCTTCGAGCGCGTCCTCGTTGATACCCATGAGCACGGTCGCCGCCTTTTGTCCGACGCTCGATGCGTCACCTTTTCCGGGCGCGCTCAAGACCACACGCTTCGCACCCGCACCGAGGTGTGTGCTCGCTTTCGCATAATCAGTGAATGCACCCGAACATTCGACCACCACATCCACTCCCAAGTCGCGCCACGGAAGGGCTGCGGGGTCCTTCTCCTTGAATACGGGAATCTCCCTGCCGTTGACCACGAGCACGGTCCGCCAGTCGATCTTGCGAGTCGACACCTCGAACTGCGCCTTCCCGTATGCGGTGTCATACTTGAGCAGGTACGCGAGGTTCTCGATGTCACCGAGGTCATTGATCGCCACCACCGATATATCCGCGTGCCCCTGCACCGCACGTACAAAAGCGCGGCCTATACGCCCGAACCCGTTGATCGCAACATTGATGGCCATACGAAGATTGAGAATGAACGATTAAGTACGTTCAGTATACCGCACCACACCGGTGGTCACGAAACGGTTATCCACGGGTACGGTTGCGAACAGGGTGGACATTTGCTAGTATGGTGGCAACGCTCCTCCTGAATACGTGTCATGCGATGTGCGTGACCGTGTCTCCGGAAGCTCAAACGATATTGATTAACCCATGCGTAAGCGCGCCCTGCGCGTTTCGCACTAATAAGAATTATCATGCCTCAAGAACATGCGCGCCCTCGTTCGCGCAGAATGCCACGACGCGGACACACGCAGATACGCACGCTCGATGAACAGAACGGCAACACAGCCCCCGCGCCATCCTCGGGAACAACTTCCCCGCGCACCGGCACGTCCGCCGGAATGACCAGGCGTAGGGTACACACCGCAGGTGGTCCCCGTCGCAACACACCGGGAAGTGCCGCGCCGCGTTCGCGAAATACGCAGCCGCGTTCGCTCCAAAAAAGGACCGACTCGTTCCCGACACGCACCCGCTCTCGATTACCCGCTCGACGCAACCGCGATGCGGAGCTGCCGGTCCCCCAAGACATCGTACCGATCCCGCCTGTGCCCGAGAACGCGGTGCGCGTGATCCCGCTCGGCGGAGTCGAGGAGGTCGGCAAGAACATGGTCATCGTGGAAACACCCGAAGATATCATCATTTCCGACGTCGGTTTCCAGTTCATCTCCGACGAAGAGCAGCCCGGGGTCGACTACATCCTTCCCAACACCAAGTACCTCGAGGATCGCAAGGACAAGATCCGCGGAGTGATCATCACACACGGGCACCTCGACCACATCGGCGGTATCCCCTTCATCATGGACCGCATCGGCAACCCGCCCATTTACTGCGCCGAAGTGACCGCTCTTATGGTCAAGAAGCGCCAAGAAGAATTCCCCGACAAACCGGCACTCGATGTGCGCGTGGTCGAACGTGAGGACCGTGTCATGATCGGCTCCACGCCGGTGCGCTTCTTCCCCGTCACGCATTCCATTTCCGATTCGTGCGGCGTATCTATCGAAACGAAGTGGGGTAATGTCGTTATCTCAGGCGACCTGAAGCTCGAACATGAGGACGGAAACCCGACCGCTCGAGAACGCCGCATATGGGGCGAGGTGGGTAAGGCGAACAACATCGTGCTTTTTGCCGACAGCACCAATGCGGAAAAGACCGGATTTTCGATACCCGAGTCCGTGGTACACCGCACGCTTGAAGACATCATCATCAACGTACAGGGCCGCCTCATCATCGGCACCTTCGCATCGCAGTTCGAGCGCCTGATACACATCATCGGGGTCTGCGAGCGACTGAACAAGAAGATCGTAACGGAAGGTAGGAGTATCAAGAACAACCTCGAGATCGCGCGACTGGCGGGCAGGGTCAAGATACGTCCCGACACGATCATTCCCGCCGAGGAGATCGGCAACTACCCCGCGGAGCGCATCGTTGTACTTGCGACCGGCGCACAGGGCGAAGAGTTCGCGGCGCTCATGCGCATTGCGACCAAAAAACATCGTTCGCTCACCCTGAACGAACGTGACACGATCGTTCTTTCGAGCTCGGTCATTCCCGGCAATGAACTTTCGGTCCAACGTCTCAAAGACAACCTCTATCGCCACGGGGTGCGTATCATGCACTACCGCGCGAGCGACGTGCACTCGACCGGCCACGGCAACACAGGCGAGCTTGTATGGATCCGTGAACAGGTGAACCCTCGCTTCTTTATACCCGGCTACGGCTACCACTCCATGGTCCGCTGCCACGCGCAAGCGCACATCGACGCCGGCTTTCCCAAGGAGAACGTATGTATTCCCGACAACGGCACCATCGTGGACTTCATCGAGGGTACCGAGATGGTCGTTCGTACAGAGAAGGCCCCGAGCGGTCTTATGATGGTGGACGGTCTTTCGATCGGCGGTGTACAAGAGGTGGTCATTCGCGACCGCCGCACGCTTGCACAAGACGGCATGTTCGTGATCATCGCGACCGTAAACGCCCGCACCGGCGAACTGCGCAAGAGTCCCGACATCATCTCCCGCGGCTTCGTATATCTGCGAGAGAGTCAGGAGCTTTTGGGCGAGGCCCGCATCATCGTCAAGAAAGCGATCAACGATGCCACCCGTGGTTCGAACCCGATCGACTTCGAGTACGTGAAGAAGAACATCGGCGATTCCGTTTCACGCTTCCTGTTGCAAAAGACGAACAAACGCCCGATCGTGATACCGGTCGTACTCGGACTTTGACGGCCGGATCCTATACACACATAACATACGGATAGGTGCCGTGCGTCACACAGCCTGTTTGCTGCTTGAAACGGCCTTGAGGTTCCCCGGGCAACCACCACCCGACCGCTGCGAACCGGCCGAGCTTCGGTGGTGGAACATGTGCACAGCGTAACATCTTCGATTCCACACCGGCGTCACCCCGTGGTACGATTGTGCGGATGTACCGCGAACAAGTATGGACCTTGACCGCCACCTGCGTGATCGTTGTGTGCCTCGCGAGCGCCGCGATGTTCTTCCGGCACCACGACGGCCCTGAGTACTCGGATCGAGGGACGTCCACCGGTGCCGCCGTGTTCTTTACCGAATCGATCAACACTGAAGATCTGCGCGACAAGTACCATGCGTACGACGGGTCCGCCTCCCGCGATGCTCACTCATCAACCACGGTCCGTATACTGCTGGTCCCCGGCCACGAACCGAACGAAGGTGGGACCGCATTTAAAAATGTACTCGAGCGCGACCTGAATGCCGACCTTGCGGAACAACTTGCAACATTCTTTAAGGACGATCCGCACTACGCGGTGTACGTCACACGCAGCAAGCACGCATGGAGCACGGAGTTCGCAACGTACTTCGGCAAGGAGTGGCAACACATAGAGGCGTACCGAGACACCCACATGGATAACATGCAACGACTGGTGCGCATAGGAAGAGTGTACGAGAACGAGAACGGGGTCGAACACGTGAGCGCCGCCTCGGATGCCGCAGTCCGTCTGTACGGTATCAACAAATGGGCGAGCGAACACGATATCGACATCACGCTCCATATCCACTTCAACGATTACCCGAGAAAGCGTCGCGATGTCGGTACATATTCCGGTTTCAGTATCTACATTCCGGAACGACAGTACTCGAACGGCTCGACCTCGCGCGCGATCGCGGAGACGGTCCATTCGCGCCTTGCCGCATTCTACCCGATGAGCGACCTGCTCGTCGAACGAGGTGGCATCATCGAGGACCAAGACCTGATCGCAACGGGAAGGTACAACACGCTTGACAGTGCGAGCATGCTGATCGAATACGGCTACATCTATGAGACCCACATTACGCACGAAGAACTACGAGAACACGCGGTGCGAGACCTTGCGTTCCAGACCTTTGCGGGCATACGTGACTTCTTCGAAGGCGCGCGCTCCTGGAATGATCGGCACGGTACCGCATACCTTCCGTACACATGGAAAACATCCAACGAAGAGATACGGACGCCGAGCATGGATATCCTTTCCCTTCAGGCCGCACTCACACTTGAGGATGTCTACCCGCCCGATGAACGTTCGCGGAACGACTGTCCCATTTCGGGCAACTTCGGACCCTGCACCAAACGATCTCTGGAACTTTTCCAGACGAAACACGGAATCAAACCGCATACGGGATCGTTAGGACCTCAAACAAGAAAGCTACTGAACGATCTGTACGGGACCCGCTGACGCAGTGTCTTTCCGGCTCACGCACTGCGAAACAACACGCATGTTTTTCATGTCATTCGGAGCGGATCACATTCGGCGAGACCCTTCCCCACAGCACCATTGTGTGGTACAATATAATGTATGATCACCTATTATTTCCGGTCAATGAAAGAGGAGTCGCTTCAAAGAACGGACGCTCCGCGTCCGGGGACCTGGGTGCATGCGGAGAACCCGACACCGGAAGAGCTCGATCTATTGGTCGAACGGTTCGGGATCGAACGTGATCTCCTACACGACGCAATGGACCTCTACGAGGTGCCGCGCTTCGAGGCGTGGGAGCAGGTCTCATACTTCTACACTCGTTTCCCGCACGAAGCGCACGACGAGCTCGGCACCGTGCCGATCCTCTTTGCCATTACCCCCGAGTTCGTGATCTCGGTCGCACGCACACACCCCGCGTTCCTGAACGAGTACGTGAGCGGCAAGCGACCGGTGCACACGACCCAGCGCACCAAACTCTTCCTTCACCTCGTTGAAGCGATCAACACCGCATACCGAAAGAAGCTCATCGGCATTCGACGCGAAGTGCAGCGCAACCGTGTGAATTTGAACCGCATCCGTAATGCGGACATCGCAAAACTCGTCGCGCTCGAAACGACCCTTAATGATTTTATCAGTGCGCTCACCCCCACCTATACCGCTCTGCGCACCATTCTTTCGGGTAAACACCTTGAGCTGTATGAGGACGACCAAGACCTCGTGGAGGACATCCAGCTCGAGAACCAGCAGATCGTCGAGAGTGCGAAGTCGAACCTGAAGACCATCCAGAACATTCGCAGCAGCTACACGGCGATCGTAACGAACAACCTGAACTCGGTCATCAAGCTTTTGACCTCGCTCACCATCATCATCACCATTCCCACGATCATCGGCTCATTCTTCGGCATGAACGTTACGCTACCCCTCGGGAACCATCCGCACGCGTTCTTGATCATCACGCTGACCGCACTCACCAGCATGGCGATCGCGGCCCTCATCTTCAGAAAGCGCGATTGGTTGTAACGGCCAGGGACGCGAGTCGCAACTCGAACATGTGCGCGTTTGTGTATACGTCGTTTCCACTTTCACGTTCCATTGCGTATACTTGCATGCATGGAATTCATTTTGCGACAGGTACGAAGGGTGCGCTCCTTCGGTTGGCTCTACTTCGCCAACCTTATGGTCGGCTTTCACTTCTACTCCGTCCAGTTCATCAATTCGAACTTCCTCTCCACATTCCTCGACACCACCGCAGTGGGACTGCTCTATACCGTAGCGTCGGCGCTCGGTCTCCTCATGGTTGGATCCGCCGGATTATTCCTTTCGATACTCGGTAACGTACGCACCGCGCTCCTGTTCACCGCACTTGATCTTGGCGCAATGACCGCACTCGCCACCGCGTCGGATCCGGGGATCCTCGTCGTCGCCTTCTGCCTGCACACCTGTCTCGTCCCGGTCGTCCTCTTTACGCTCGACGTCTTTTTGGAACGGGAGATCACCGATGAGACAACGACAGGCAACGTGCGCGGCTTGTTCCTTTCGGTCGCAACGCTCGCCGCCCTTTTCGCACCAGTCCTTGCGGGCCACCTTGCGGGTGAGACGGGAGCTTATGCGCGCGTGTACGCTTTTAGCGCACTCTTCTTGCTCCCACTCCTCTGCGTGCTCATGTTCCGTTCTCGACCGTTCTCCGACCCTCCATATCGCATTTTTTCTCCCCTCCGCACGCTTCGTGCGGTCTTCCGGGACCCGGACATTGCGCGGATCGCAACGGCGCAATTCCTGATGCGTTTCTTCTTTGCGTGGAACGTCATTTTTCTACCGCTCTACCTCCACTCCACAATCGGGTTCACACTTCCGGAGATTGGCACCATCCTCTTCATCATGCTGCTACCGTACGTCTTCGTCGAACTTCCCGCGGGTATCGTGGCGGATTCCTGGCTCGGAGAAAAGGAGTTGCTGCTCACCGGCTTTGTCTTCGTCATTATCGGCGCGATCGGCATGTATCTCATCGAAACACCGAGCATCGCCTTGTGGGGTGGCGTGCTCTTTTTCTCACGCATCGGTCTCGCCCTCATCGAAAGCATGACGGAAACCTACTTCTTCAAAAAGATCCGCAGCAACGACACCGACCTGCTCGCACTGTTTCGCATCCTGCGTCCGCTCGCCTATACCGTGGGACCGGTCATCGCCACGCTCATACTCACACAAACGGACCTCCGCCACCTGTGGCTCGTCCTTGGCGCCGTTATGTCCATCGGTGTGGTGCAAGCGGCCCGTCTCACCGACACGAGGTGATCACATCGACACCACCTGTGCACGGATCATCGATCGGGCGGAATCTCGTAGTAGCCGATCAAAAAATCGACCAAATCCATGAACGGGGTCGTGAGCGTTTCGCTCGCGTACTTCGCACCCTGCGGCTCGGTATGGAACAAGAAGACCAGGAACTTCGGATCGTATGCCGGGAAATAGCCGAAAAATGAGTGTAGATACCGGTCGTCGTAGTAACCGCGCGCACCGTCTTTCGCGATCTGCGCGGTGCCGGTCTTCGCCGCTATCGCATAGTGCTCTTTCTTTACCGTACCACCGCGCAACGCTTCATCGACCACGCGTACCAACATGCGCGTGATCTCTTCCGAGGTCTTTTCGCTGAACACCTGCTCACGTTCATCGATCGAGACCTTTCCTTCACTACCACGTTCGTAGTCGATCGTTTGCGCGAGATGTGGAGTCACCAGGTAACCGCCATTACCAAGTGCGCAAAGCGCGCGCGCGGTCGCTATGGGGGTAAGGGCGATCCCTTGACCGAACGCCGCGGTCGCATACTCCACCTCGCGCGGACTCGTAAGGTTGGAAATGAGGCCGTGCGCTTCGAACGGGAGGTCGATGCCGGTCTCCTCGCCAAAACCGAGCAGGCGCATTTTTTCACCGAGCACGCTGCCACCCACGCGCTTTGCAACATACGCCATGCCGACGTTCAACGACTGATTGAGGACCTCTTGCATCGAAACGACTCCGCGGGCACGACCGTCGTAGTTTCGGATCGGATAGCCGTCGATCATAACGACCCCGGTATCATCATAGGTCGTCTCGGGCCGCACCGCCCCCGTATCGAGACCGACAGCCATCGCAAGCGGCTTGATGATCGACCCCATTTCATACACATCCTCGATGAGCGGGTTCTGAAAGGCGCGAAGGTCCTCTTGTTCCGCGTAGGCGTTCAGGTCATACGTGGGAAGTGCGGCAAGCGCAAGCACGTCTCCGTTCTTGGGGTCGAGTATGATACCCGCGAGCTGCTTGCTTTGCCATTCCTCCTTCGTGGAAACAAGCACATCTTCAAGCGCTCGCTGCACCGCAGGCTCGATCGATGTGACGACATCACCTTCACGACGCTCGGTCTTATCATCCCTCTGCACCACCTCGGCAACATTCGCGAAAAGCTCCGCAAAGAAGTTCACGTAGAGTGCTTGGTCCTTTCGCTGCAACACCGATTCCCAGTACCGCTCAACTCCGTAAAGTCCCTGTCGTTCATGCCCGTCCGGTCCATACCCGACGAATCCGAGTGCATGAGAAGCGAGAGATGCTCCGGGGTACACCCGCCACTGATCACGATAGACGGTGACGCCGGGTATCTCGAGATCTCGGATCGCTTCACCGGTCTTTCTGTCCAACCGATAGGCGACCTCTTCGTACGGGTCCTCGCGCATCTGCGCGTGACGCATGAACGTTTCTTTGTCGAGCGTGAACACGGTCGAAAGCGCTTCGTACGCACGCTCGGGATCCTCGATACGTGGGGGATGGAGCGCGAGTAGGTATCCGGACACGACCGTGGCGGCGGCGACGCGTGTACCGTCACGCTGGGTCAAATAGACGTTTCCGCGATCGAAAATGTTCGACGAAGTGCGGACGTACTGGTTCGCAGCCTCCTCACGAAAGTCGTCACCATGTACGATCTGAAGCGTGTACAAGCGCCACACCAAAAGGCAAAAAAGCACCACTATGGCGAAGAATAGAAATTTGATCCTGAGCAGAACTTGTGTACGCATGGCGAGTGGAACGGTGTGGTTTCGAGTACCAAACGACGCTGAACCGAACGTTAATCGGCACGTGTCAGCGTTTCATCGGGTCCACCGACCGCCACATACCCGGCGGAACGTACGGGGACCAAACCCATCTCCGTCGCCACGGCTTCCGAGAGCAACGCGATCTTCGCAAGATACTGCGACTCAAGCTCACTGATCCGAGACCCTTCCTCGTGGACCGCTACGGAAAGCTCCTCACGCAAGACCACATGGGTGACCGAACGTACCAAAAAATACCCGTATGCGAAAAGCGAGCACGCGAGCACGGTCCATACGAGCATACGTGCGATACGAAAGAACGGAATCTTGCTCACCAGTAATCTGATGAACGGGTGTGCGTATACCATGATCTAGGGGGCTAGATACTGTTGATAATTGACAGGTCATCGATCACCTACTCGCTTCTCGAAACAACGTAATTTCGCACTTCGCGCACGGGGGTTCTCGAGCACTTCGGCACGCTCAGGTGCGATCGGTCGTTTCGTAATGATCGAACCCTTCCCTTGCGTCTGCCATGCGCGGAACATGCGCTTTACCGTCCCGTCCTCAAGACTGTGGAACGAGATCACCGCAACCCTCCCACCGGCGCTCAACAGATCGTATGCATGCGTGAGCCCTTCCTCAAGCGCCCCAAGCTCGTCATTCACGGCCATGCGGATCGCCTGGAAGGTCTTAGTGGCAGGGTGAACCCGCCCGCGCCGCCCTCCGTACGCATCTTGCACCAACGCGGCGAGACGTGTCGTGGTATCAATGGGAGCGTTCGCTCGTGCATCCACGATCGCGCGAGCGATCTTGCGTGCACGGGTCTCTCCGCCAAAGCCGTATATGACGTCGGCAAGCGACGCCTCGCCCCACTCGTTCACCACGTGCCATGCGGTGAGAGAGTCCGGGTCGGATGCCGCAGAGAGGGTCATGGTGAGGGGCTCTTCACGCATAAAACTGAAACCTCGTCCTTCGGTGTCCAACTGGTCGGACGAGAGTCCGAGGTCGAACAGCACGCGATCAACGGTTGAAACTCCCGCCTCACGAGCCAAAGGCCCGAGTCTGCGGAAATTACCGACGATCATTCGTACGCGCGGGTCACTCCCCAAGCGCGCCCCGACACGCACTATTGCATGTCGGTCGGCGTCCATACCGACATAACGACCACCGGGTCCGAGTCGAGCGAGTATCGCTTCCGCATGCCCACCTCCGCCAAGGGTGGCGTCGAGTACACAGTGCTCTGTTTCGAGAGCAAGTACATCGATGACTTGTTGTAAAAGAACAGGGGCGTGGACCGTCGTACGTTCTTGTTCCATGGTCTACAAAACGCCTATTTCGCCAAGCTTTTCCGCAACTCGATCGGCTTCCTTTTCGACCGAGGTGCGATATGTGTCCCACACCGTTTCGTTCCACATCTCACAACGGTCGTTCACGCCGATGAGCACCGTGTCTCCTGAAAGACCTGCGTGCTCGGCGAGCTCTGCGGGGACCAGTATCCGACCAAGTTGGTCCACATCGATCTCCGAGGCACCTGCGAAAAAGTATCGTCCGAACGCGCGAGAATCCGCCTGCCCCATGGAGAGCTGGCTCAATTTCTCGACAATGATCTGCCACTGTGTCTTGCTGAACACAAAGAGGCAATTGTCGAGCCCGCGCGTGATGACGAGAGTCTTACCGAGTGCCCGGCGAAACTTGGCCGGCAACGCGATCCTTCGTTTCTCATCGATCTTGTGACGAAATTCTCCGATGAGCATACGACTGTGACATGGTGGAATGTGTACCACTTCATACCACTTGCTAACACTATACTCCACTCACCTACCTTCGCCCACCCCTTTATCCACACCCGGCTCCACGAACGGATACTGCGATGTCACTTGCATTAATACGACACGACCCGCATAGTAGAACATATGAACGAGAACACGCTCACCACACCACGGGTCGATGACCTGCTTTCCATCATGAGCAAACCGAACGAAGCGGATAAAGCGCTCATCCGCAAAGCGTTCGCATTCGCTCAAGTGGCACACAAGGAGCACACGCGTAACAGTGGGGAGCCGTACTTCAACCACCTCTTTGCGACCGCGACAGCACTTGCCGAGCTCGACATGGATGCGCCGACCGTCGCCGCCGGCCTTCTCCACGACACCGTGGAGGACACACCCGTCACCCGTGCGGAGCTCGAACGTGAATTCGGTACAGAGGTTACCTCGCTCGTGGACGGGGTCACGAAGCTCGGCGAGCTCAAGTACCGTGGCACCAGCCGTCATGTCGAAAGTTTACGTCGACTTTTCGTGGCGACCAGTAAGGACATTCGCGTGCTCATGATCAAGCTCATGGACCGACGTCACAACATGCAGACACTCGATCACGTTCCGGAACACAAGCGAAGACGCATCGCACAGGAAACGCTCACGATCTACGCTCCGCTCGCCGACCGTTTGGGTATGGGGCGGATCAAAGGAGAACTCGAGGACCTCGCGTTCCAATACGTCTACCCCGAAGAGTACGAACGGATCAGGGAGATCATGCGCGAGAACAAGATCGCAAGGGAACCTCAACTTGAAAAAGTCACCAAAACGCTCAAACGCGCCCTTGCCGAACACAACATCCACGGTTTTCGCACCGAGTCTCGCATCAAAGGACTGTATTCCCTGTTCACGAAACTCAAACGAAAAGATGACGACCTCGACAAGATACACGACCTGCTCGCTCTGCGCGTGATCCTCTCGTCTGTCGAGGATTGTTACCGTGCGCTCGGCGTCGTTCACACGCTCTGGCATCCGTTACCCGGCAAGATCAAGGACTACATCGCTTTCCCCAAGCCGAACGGCTACCGCTCCATACACACCACGGTCGTCACGCAGGATGCGGGTCCGGTCGAAGTGCAGCTCCGAACCGACAAAATGCACCGTGACGCCCAGTTCGGTTTCGCTTCGCACCTGTCCTACAAGGAACAAGGCGAATCATCGGCAGACCGCGGCGAACAGAAGCGGAATCGCCTCTGGTACAAACAGCTCATACCTTCCCTTCTGAAGACGCGTGCGGTACTGCCGATCTCTCGTACCAAAGATGCACCTCGGTGGGTCGAAGAACTTGCCGAAGCGCACAACATGGAGTCGATCGAGCACAATGACCTTTTCATGCAAGAGATCCGGGAAGATTTCTTCAGTCACCGTATTTTCATCTTCACTCCGAAGGGCGACGTGATCGACCTTCCGGCCGATTCGAGTCCGATCGATTTTGCGTATGCGATCCACTCCGAGATCGGAAACCACATGTCCGGTGCAAAAGTGAACGGCAAACTCGTGGCGCTCGATACCGAGCTTAAGAACGGAGACATCGTCGAGATCGACACCAAACCGTCGGCACACCCGAGCAGTAAATGGCTCGAGTGTGCGAAGACGACCATGGCTCGGCGGCACATCAACCAATTCCTGGCGCATCGAGACCGTGACGCGAACGCTTAAATGGACCTGCATGCGAACACTCTTGGACGATCCCGCTGACACGGAGGCGCGCCCGTATGCCACATTGAAGCATGCTGGGCCTAAAGGGACACGACACGGAACGCGCCCGCACCCATGTTCGGCCATGAGCGTTCGAATGTTCGGGACCCTTTGCACCGCGATCGCATGCGTCGGGACCGGAGTCATCGGGTTTATCGCCACACAGACGCCATTTCGTGACCACTCTTCTACACCCACTGTTCCGACCATGATCGTAAGTGACGCGGATGCACCTGAACCGACAAACGACGTTTCGGAGAACATGCATGCTACCGACGAGACCGCATCCTCCGCATTCGGTACGATTGCCGCATTCGATCAAAAGGCGCTCAAGGAACGCTATGGTGCGCTCACCGTTTCCGACACCCCTTTCATTGTCGTCGACCTTCAAAGCGCATCACTCCGCTTGATGAAGGGGGCCGCAACGATCGCCTCATACCGGGTGATCGACGACGAGCTCGAACATTCTTCGTGGTGGCACACTCCTTCCGGCGTCTTTTCGATACAGGACAAAGAACGGGATCGCTTTTCATCGCTCGAACGAAGGCAACACCCCTGGAGCATGAGGTTCCACGGTCACTTCTCCATCCACGGATCGCCTCAACACTCTCACGGCACATCATCCGCTTCAAGCAAGCCGGGCGGGTGCCTGCCGCTTTCCGCTGATGATGCACGCGACTTGTTCGACAGAGTGCGCGTCGGCACTCCCGTACTGGTCTTTGATGGCGAGGATACACTCGACCACGTGACGTACACGCGCACACGTCCGATGGAACCATACTCGTTCGAGGCACGAGCGCACCTGGCCATCGATCTCGAGAGCGCAACAATACTCGACAGCGCGCATACCACCGAACAATTCCCCATCGCGTCGATCACCAAACTCATGACCGCACTCGTCGCACTCGAACACCATGATCTTAACGAAATGGTGACGGTTCCCGAGAGCGCGATAGTATACACGTCGAAACCGCGCTACACTGCTGGGGAGTCGGTACGCGCATACGATCTCCTATACCCGCTCTTGAGCGAATCGTCGAATGAAGCGGCAAATACGATCGCACATGCCTTCGATCGCACGCATTTCGTACAGCTCATGAACGACACGGCGAGATCCATCGGTATGGATCACACCACCTTCGTTGATCCCTCGGGAAGTGGCGCCGGGAATACATCGACCGCAGAAGACTTGGCGATACTCGCACGTTACCTCACACGGTACCGTGCGCACATCTTTGACATTACCGCGAACCGATCCCATGGTGAGATATATTACGGCACGTCATCCCACTCCAAACTCGCAAACTTCAACCACTTCGTTTCCGACACACGCTTCGTGGGAGGCAAAACGGGCAGAACCACTGCCGCACTTGAAACAATGCTCGCCGTCTTCTCTGAAGAACTCGGAGACAAAAAGCGAACCATTGCGTACATCGTGCTGGGAACCGAGGATGTTGGGTCGGCGATACGTGAGATTCGCGACCGGGTAGTTCGTTCCTGCAAGGTGCACGTGGCGACCGAGATCGAACGATCATGAAGTGCAAGTTCTCAACATCGCCACGGGCCTCACACTCGCGACACCTCTACACGATCGATCGTGTGAAAGTGCGTCTGGATCGACCACCATGCAGCTAACGACAAACCTGCCATCTCGACATTCCACACTCGCGTGACCCGTTCATATGCTGAAATTGCGAACCGAGTAGAGGTCGTTGTCATCTTCTCGCTTTTCCTCCGCTCGGGGCGCCACGGGCGCCGACTGTTCGGGAAGTGGTCGATCGGCACTCGGAACGACTGCGGTTCGTCCCATCGACGCAACTTCCGGTGTCGGGGTAACCGGCGCGACCTCAGGCGCTGGTGAATCGCCGGCAACGCCGCGGATGGAACGCAGGAACGAATCAAAGATCCCTTCAGATTCCGGCTTTTGCTCGGTTCCCGCTTCCTCCATCGGCCGAGCGTACCCGAACGATTCCACCATCGCACGATCGGCGGGAGGAACATCATCGATCGCATCGTCGATCTGCTCAATCTCCTCAACGTCCGATATATTCTCGGTCCCCAGTACTTCCGCTTGCAGATCGCCCGTAGAAGCGACGCGCTGATCGGCACTCGCGAACACATTGGGCACGACCGCACGCTCATCATCGACCCGCATCGAATCGAGGAGTGCTTGCAGGTCCTGCGCGGAAAAGAAGCTGATCACCAATCGGCCACCCACTTCGCGCGGTTCGATGGTGACGCGTGTTCCGAACTTCTCGGTAAGCACCCGTTCGACCTGCAAAATGTCCGGATCGATCTTGTGTTTTGCGGTCACCCTGTCTTGGGCGACACGTCGTGCGATGGACTCCGATTCGCGAACGGTGAGCTTTTTTAGGAGAATCTCCTTCATGAGAACCGCCTGCTCTTCCGGCTTATGTGCGAGCATGAGAAGCGGCCGTGTGTGTCCCTCGACCAATCGACCTTCCGCCAGGTGTTGCAGTATATCATCGGGCAAGGTGAGCAGTCGGAGCGTGTTCGATACATACTCGCGGCTCTTACCCATCTTTTTACCTATCTCGACATGGGTGAAGCCAAAATCCTTGTAAAGTTTATGAAACGCTTGCGCACGATCGACCGGGTTCAGGTCCTCGCGCTGCAGGTTCTCAATGATCGCAAGTTCAAGCTTGACACGATCGTCATCTTCCCCGCTGCGAATGATCACCGGCACCTGCTGGATCCCTGCGAGTTTGCTCGCACGCAAACGTCGCTCCCCCGCGATGAGCTCGTACTCGACGGTAAGTCCGCCATCGGTCCGTTGTATCTCCCTCCGTGTCACCGTAAGCGGTTGAAGCAGACCGTACATTCGGATCGAATCGGCAAGTTCTTGCAACTTGGCCTGATCGAACTCCCTTCGTGGCTGGAACGGGTTCGGACTGATGCGATCGACCTCCACCCAAAAGATCGAATCACGATAGATATCGCTCATGGTGCGTGATGGTACTTACGGCGCACGGGCATGCGATGCGCTAAAAAGCCCTGTCTGACCGTTACAGTATACCGTGCATTGCCCGACGGGCAAAATGCAGGTACACTGGGTGTACGCCGGAGTGGTGGAATGGTATACACGTTCGACTCAAAATCGAATGCCGCAAGGCTTGAGGGTTCGAGTCCCTCCTCCGGCACCAAGCGAAACAAACAACCGAGACACGCCTCTTGTTGGTTGTTGGAGCTACGGGAACATCGTCGTGACACACATGCGACACGACTCGTGTTTTACATGGACCCTGAATCCCGTCGAGCGCAGGTGCACTTCTCTTCCGCGCATCCGCACGCCTTGCATTGCGCTTGCATCTTCTTACCGGTCGGACACTTGCGCCAGTGAGACGGATCGAAGTATGTGGAGATGGTACCGCATCCGGGGCAACGCCAATCGGGTGCGGGGCCGCCGCACTTCGAACAGATACTTCCGGAAATGTGTCGCACCAGATCCTGCATAGGCTTGATCGTATCAATCAGTATACACCACACGAAATAAGTGTGCAGCATGCCGCATCACGTAAGGCGCCCGCGTGTTCGTTCGAGCACGCGAACACTCGAACCGACCAATGGCTGCGCGTTACCTTGGAGATTCCTGCCACGACGACCAGAACGCATCACCACATCCATGGCGCACGAAGTACCCACACGACCTTCAAGGAGCGCAAACCGTACACTTACAACCTCCCTCTTCGGATTGCAAAAAAGCGAGATACGACCGCGTGATATCGAGGAAGCATTGACGCACATTCATAATCGTTATATAATGTACTACAGTTTAAAGGGTACATTTCGAGAGGAGAAATGACTGATGTTCGATCGTGCGATAAACCTATTCGCGTACCTGATTCGTCACCTCGGATACCTGTTTCGCCGCGAGGCGAAAACGACTCGGGAGTTCGTCGAGATGGTGCGTTTCAATAAATGTTCGACCGTGGAGGTGGGAGCGTACGTATTACAACGGGTGCGAGTACAGCGAAACAGGTACCCGTATTTTTCTCCACCAGCCACTCAATTTGATTATGGCCTGCGTCTGACGGGCAGGACACCCGGCGGACGCACCACGATCACGTATAACGAGTGGTGCCTTTCACACTTCGGACAGGGGCAAACGAATGACATGAACGTCGCCCTGATGGCGGAGCAACGGATACAGGAACTGCAACCCCTGTTACCCGGAGTATCCTTGCGGATTTCATCGTTTCAAGATCACAAAAGACAACAGAGGTCGTGAGTCTGTCTGAGTCGTGCGAGGGTCCCACAGCTTGTTCGTGGGACCCTCTTTTGTATTGAAAGCGCACCGGGTCCTCACACTCACACATCTTGCGTTCGACACCGCACGTCGAGGCACCCGTTACCATACCGACGTCGAGTCCGGTCGCGGTCGACTCGACGTGCAACAGTTCAAAGAGAACGGTCTGCCATTGAACATCATGAATATGGCCGCGGGAGAGAGAACTTGTCGCGACAGCAACGGTCACCCACAACGGTCCGAAGTGGAGTGCAACGCCTTTATCTTAAGCAGATATATCTCGGAAAGCGCCACCAGTAAGCCGAACAAAAGCGGGCCGATCAAGAACCCTGCGGGACCGAAGACCAACAACCCACCGAGCACCGAGAGAAGCACGAAAAGGGGGTGCATCTTCGCGTCCTTTCCGATCAGCCGCGGCCCCAGGATGTTGTCGATCGTACCCGCAAAAAGCACGGCCCATGCCAAGAAGCCGAACGCAGCGACCATGTCTCCCGTAAAAAAGAGATATACGACCGCCGGCAAGGTCACCAGCCCCGTGCCGATCGTTGGTATAAGCGCACATACGGCGGCCACACTTCCCCACAGGACCGGGTTGGGCACCCCGAAAAGCGCGAGACCGACGCCGGTCAAGACCCCCTGGAGTATCGAGATCGTGAGCGTACCTCGAATGAGCGAAACGCTCACCATTTTGAGCTTGTTCACGATAAGGACATCTTCATCATCCGTAAGCGGAGAGAGCTTAATGAGCCCGAACAGGAAATATCTCCCATCCCGCAAAAGATAAAAAAGTGCAAGGATGGTGATGAATGCCTTGAGGACCATGTCCGCCGTTCCCGTTACCAGGTCGCGAACACCCATCCCGAACGACTCAATGGTCCGATTCGCAAGATCGGCGTAATCGATCGAAGCAAACATCGGTAACACTTCCGTGATACGTTCCGTGACCGCACGAATACTTACAGGCAAGGTGGAGAAACTGTCGGCGGAAATACTCTGGGTTATATCCTGCACCTCTTCGACCATGAGATAGAACACACCGGATGCCGGCAACAAGATCGCAAGCGTCACCACGCAGGTCGAAATGAATGCGGCAAGGCCGGGGCGCTTGGTCCTGCGAGCGATCCGTTCGTACAGAGGATGCACGAGTGTCGCAAGCACGATAGCGGCGGCGACCGAACCAAGGAACGGCGCAAACACGAAACCGACCATAAAAAGAATGGTGACGAAGAATGCAACGAAAAAGTATCCTTCCAGCTTCGACTCGGACATACTCGTATTTTCGCACGACCTCCCACTCATTCAAAACGAAACCGCACAGCTGTGTGGTGGATAACCCGAGACAAAGAACGAACGTCCCGGCTCGTACGGGACGTTCGTTTTATTGCGACGCTCTCGATGCACACGTCGCACTACTCCTCCACCGCCTTCACCTTCGCTTTCCTGGGCGCGGGCTTCTTTTTGGTCGATTGCTCGGAAGCCATTTTTTTGATCGACTTCCAGTGCTTTTTCAGTTCTTTGTTGAGCTTGCCCGCTTCCTCCTCCCCAACTTTCTTAAGTTTTGCGTAGCGAGCGGTCACCGTATCGACGATCGCATCGTACGACTCATCGGAGAGGTCCTTCGCGTCCTCGAGCTTCTCAAGCACTTCGCCTTTTGCCTTCAGGGTCCAACCTCTGATCTTTTGTCGATTCTCGGCACCCTTCGGTCCATAAAGAAAGAAACCCGCCGCCGCCGCACCCACGGCCGCCGCCGCCACTCCAAGCAAACCCCCGCTTCCCTTTTTTTCCGCCATACGAAAATTTCGGTTAATTCTTAATAATACACTACTCCCCTTCCTTGGTCGATGCGCGCTTGCTCTGCCGGCGCCGCTTCGGCTTTTCCACCGGCGCATCGTCACGCTCGGCGAAGATCTGCACCATGTTCGTAAGACCACGCAGGATGTTCACACCCATAAAGACCCTGCGGTATT
>JAYRSE010000035.1:0-35798 GCA_041920275.1 Minisyncoccota bacterium
ATCGACCGCGCGCTGACTCCTTCGTTGTGTAATGTGCTGATAATGACTCGATCTTCGTACGTGAGTTGCGTATATGTTGTCCCTTTCTGCATGCACTCCTTAGTTTAATGGAGTGTCCTAGTTCAAGGGTACAGGAAAGTTGGACGACGAGTTTAGACATGCGGAAAAACCATTTCACCGTACTTGGACTACCCACGTCCGCCACGACGCAAGAGATCGAGCGGACCTATAAAAAGCTCCGCTCCATACTCCACCCGGACAAAAATCCGAGGCCGGATGCCTCACAACGATTCGACGAGGTGCAAAAAGCCTATGAGATCCTGAGCGATCAGAAAAAGAGAAAGCGGCATCTGATGGAACTGCGACAAGCGGTTACCTCGGACCCGCTCGGCCTTGCGAAGAGTTATCTTGCAAGTATTCTTGAACGATACCGTGCATGACAGGGGGTACTTATGCACATGCCTGAATTCGAGGAATTGTACCTCGACTTTCTTCATGAGGTAGCTGATTTTGGATCGTCCGTCGACAGGGAACGAGATCCACTCGAAGTGCTCCGTGAAAGATCTCGAAAACAGTGTGCGGAACTCGCAAGTTTTCCGGATGTCTGCAAAACGTTTCCAACCGTCCTTGCGCGAGGACTCATCACCAATGTGCGGTTCAAAGAAGTGATCACACTCCTTGAGCATACACCTCGCGATGCAGTGCCTTCGTGGGAAACGTACCGCGGGCATGTGGAGGCCGTTCGGGACACGCAAGCAGGCGACCTGATCAACGCCTGTATGGAACGGAAACACTTACATGAAACCCTTTCCATCGCACTCTTGCTCGTACTGTGGTACGAGCGTGACCAATTGGGGAAAACCCGATGAATGACCTATCCAATTCAACCCTGCGGGACCTGCGTCCCGACCTGGCATACCGGGAATTGATGCAGATCGCGGACAATCACGGAGACGTGGCTGCTGCAAAAGTGCTTGCGCAATTGTCGGCAACACAACGACTGGCGATCTTTCGAGAGGGGGACGCAAGTACGAATTCGCTCGCCGCGGCGATCATGGAGCCCGAAGATGTGGTGGAAACGCTCTTGGCATTGCCCCAGACCTGGAGTGATGCCTCGATTGACGAGGATCCGGGAAATCTCCTCCGTGAAGTGAGCGAGGTGCTGACAACGGCACTCTTTAACGCAACGGATGAGCGTCGGTACGAAATCGTCCGACTGCTCACTCGGAGTGTGAGTGGCACGACCATGCTCGCAATTGTCCTCTACGGAGTGACCATGGACGAAGAGGCGGGTATAGACCCGGGTTGGAACGTGTACGACGATGACAGTCTGGGCTTGCGTGCGGTTGAGAGCCTGGAAGGACCGGACACCGCAGTATTCATTGCCCAAGTGCTTGAGAATGCAGGAGGGATCGAAGCGGTTGAAGAGGTGTTGTTCGCATTGGAACAGGCACCAACCATGGGTGTGTGTTTGCGAGGACTCCGTGAGATGCGGTATTCCACCGCTCCAAAAACGCCCGAAGAGATGGTCTTCGAACCGGTCTTTTGACCGAGGAGGTGCGTATGCCGATCAACACGATCGATACGCACCCCTTCTTCCTACGGGTCTTGGAGCAGCTTCGGAACACCGATCCGCTCCCGGACCCGTTTTTTGAACGCATGGAAGAAGTGGGTGCGCAAATTGCCGTCGCGTTGGCGAAACGGCACTACGACACCACACGTGAAGCGGACATCATCCGCTGCGTGGATATCACGCTTGGTGTTTGCAGTCTCGCACTGCGCGATCTCTCGAACGGTGATCTCTCTGGTGTCAAACGCATCCTGCTCGGGCAAGATGCGCTACAATTGTTCCAACATGGATGGACATTGGTGTACAAGCTCTCCAAGGAGGAGGTCGAGCTTGAGGTGACTATGCGGAACGAGCATGCGGATACGACGCGTGAGTTGGAGACTCTGCGTACCAAACGTGAGCGAGCGTTGCTTGAACAATTCGCGGTCACGAACGGGTCGCTTACCTGGCATGGATGTCATGAATACTACCGACGCCTCCACGAGCTCCATGAAGCGCAAAAAACGGCAAACTTCTTGCTCTGGCTCGAGAGAACGTACTATCGAAAGCGAGACGATGTGGAACTCGCGTCACGACCCGAGACACTCTGCGCGTCTCTTGCCCTCGGCGATACGCCGCATGCCCCACTCAGCATGCGGGAAGTTGAGCGTTTCTTCAAAACACTCGGCACGAATCCCACGGGCTGCGAACGCACCATCCGGGAACGCCTTGCTCGCCTCAAGTGCAACACACCAAAGGAATGGCGCAATGAGTGGGAACACATCGAACGTCGATTCTTTGCGCAGACACTGCCGACCCTTCGTGATTACCTCCACAAAGGGGACATGGAAAAGGCACATAGGTATGTGCATGAGTATGCGTTCTTTCTGACACCGTAAAAACATACAGACAACAGACCGCCCTTCGGGGGCGGTCTTATTTATTCGCGAAGCATATTGCACACACTCATTTCTTACCGTGATACTTCTTGTGTACCTCACGCAGGTGCGCGTCCGTGACATGGGTGTAGACCTGGGTCGTCGTAATGCTCGCATGCCCTAAAAGCGCTTGCACCGAGCGGAGGTCGGCACCGTTCGAAAGAAGATCGGTCGCAAACGAGTGGCGCAGCGTATGCGGAGTCACCTTACGGGTGATACCTGCACGTATCGCGTACTGTTTTACGATACGCTGCACCGAACGGGGTGTGAGACGGTTGTCTTCTCCCTCACGTCTCCGTGGTCCAAAGGTCACAAAAAGCGGCTCATCCACGTCCTTTCGTGCCGCAAGCCACGCCCGCACCGCCTCTTTTGCGTCTTCGCTCAGGAACACCACCCGTACCTTGTCACCCTTACCGCGCACCGAGAGTTCGTCGCGAGAGAGGTCGAGGTCTGCATTAAGGCCGCACAGCTCGGAGACGCGCAAACCGGTCGAAAAGAGCATGCGCAGTATCGCACGATCACGCAAAGAGCGCTCATCGGCACCATCCGCAACCGAAAGCAATCGCGCAAGCTCTGTGTCGGTCACAAGCTCTAAAGAACGATCTCCAACCCTCGCAAGCTCGATGCTTTCCGGCTCGAGCGAAGTGATGTGCCGCTTACGCAAATACTTCAGAAACGCTCGCAAGGCAATGAGGTAGTAATTTTGCGTCTTCTTCTTGAGCACTTCACCATGCGAACCATGTACGCCCGGGCGTGCCTCTTGCCTGTTGAGCCAGAGACGGAATTCGCGCACCGTGGTCTCAGTGATATCGGAGGGCTTCCGCACGCCGGTGTGCTCGAAAAAGCGCGTCAAGTAGTGCTCGTAGTTCTCGACCGTCTTCACACTTCGTCCACGCTCTATCTCGATGTACTCAAGGAACTCATACTTGAGGCTGCGCAAACTGCCCTGTTCCATGCGTACAGTGTCGCACAACACCGCCTTTAGCTCCACGAACGGCCCGCACCAGCATACCACTTGCATAGTTTGTCAATATGTGCTATCATGGTACATATGTTAACCGCACGGAAAAAGCAAAACGTTATCAAGGATGTCGCACGGCACGATACCGACACCGGTTCGCCGGAGGTGCAGGTGGGTCTTTTGACCCGCAAGATCAACGACCTTGCCTCACACCTCAAGAAAAACCCGAAAGACCTTCACTCACGCCGCGGGCTCTTGGGTATGGTGGCCGACCGCCGTTCGCATCTCAAGTACCTTGAACGCAAGAACAAGCGCGCATACTCCGCCATCTTAAAAAAGCTTGACCTCAAGAAATAGCCTTTGGCACTCCGGTGCTCAAAACAAATGCCCGATCGGGCATTTGTGCTTGTTTCGACAGGTGAGACGTCGTGCTACACTGTGTGTGGTGCATATTTTTATACATTCGTGAACCCGTTCACGGCTCATGGTTGGTGCGTGGCACGATCCAACGCACAACCCTTTCGTTTAATACGTTTTTATGGCAGTCATCAAACACAAGGCCCAGCGTGTCGCCGTGTTCATAGACACGCAAAATCTCTACCATAGCGCAAAGAACCTCTATCATGCGCGAGTGAATTTCAACAACGTCCTCAAGGATGCGGTCGCCGACCGAAACCTCATCCGCGCGATCGCCTATGTCGTGAATACGGAAGGGGGTGAAGAGCAGGGGTTTTTCGAAGCACTCTCGAAAATAGGCATCGAAACGAAGACGAAGGATCTGCAGGTCTTTGCCGGCGGAGCGAAAAAAGCCGATTGGGACGTCGGCATGGCCATCGACGCCATTAAAATGGCACCAAAGCTCGACGCAGTGATCCTTGCGACCGGTGACGGTGACTTCATTCCCGCGGTCGAACACCTGAAAACGGCGGGTGGGTGCCAGGTCGAGGTGATATCCTTCGGTCGCTCGAGCTCTCAAAAACTCAAGGAATGTGTGGATGAATTCATCGACATGGACCTCGACCACAAACGATACACCATCGGCGCCTCTCTTGCGCGTTTCAAACCGAACCAGAACGGTACCGGAGTGAAAAGACCGCAACGCATCAAACGTGTTCCGGAAAAGGAGGGTGAGGGATACGGAAGCGTGAAACGCCTTGCATAAAAAACCGGGGCTTTCGCCCCGGCTGGTTCACGCAGGCACGATCGACAGCGTTGTGCGCATGATACTCACGCGAGAGAGCAGTCGTGCGTGCAGATCCTCTGAAGCGTGGCCGAGCATGGTAGCGATCAAGACCGAGCCATCCAAGTACTCTCTGATCTTGTCCCGACCCCAAAATGCGGGAAACACCTGAAGGTTCGATATCCGATCCGCAAGCTTTACCACCTGCACATAATCGGGGGCTTTTTGCAGTCGCTCGAGATGTCGACGCAGTTCATGGTCCTTCGAGACCGATGCGCGACCCCGTTCGGGCAGGATCGTCAGGTGATCCACTCCCCGCATGATCACCTCGTCAAAATGCTCGAGGATGTCACGCAAGGTGACGGAAGTGTCTTCGACCGTATCATGCAACAGTGCGATCACGGTCGCAAGCTCGAGCTCCTTTTCACAGAGTCTCGAGTAGAGAATGACCTCATGGGCCACATCTATCGGGTGGAACACGTAGGGAACGTGTGTATTACCCTTGCGCACCTGGTGTTTGTGTGCCTCCGTGGCGAACAATATGGCTCTGTTGATGCGTGTGATGCCGAAAATGGCCGAGTTGGACATCTGTGATACTCCCGGAGGCGATGATCTGCACGCAGTATACACAACGATGACAGATAACGCTCGTGGTAACGGATCGACTGTACCGAAGTCACGCACATTCGCCAAACAGACAACCGATATGCTATAGTCACCACATATCAATGTAACCGCGCGGAAGCGGATAGAGAGCTGAACATACCGCTGCATCGTCAGTGTTTTGTTTCAGGTCTTCATTCCGTTCCCGCGCTCAATACCACGTTATGGTAAAGAAAACCTACTCGATCATGGTCGGCGGCAAGGAGATGGTCGCCGAGTTCAACGACCTTGCAGAACAAGCGAACGGCTCGGTCATGCTCCGTTACGGCAAGACGGTGGTCCTTGCGACCGCCTGCATGAGTACGAAAGAGCGACACGATATAGACTATTTCCCACTCATGGTGGATTATGAGGAGAAGTACTACGCGGCCGGGCAGATCCTCGGCTCTCGCTTCATGCGCAGGGAAGGGCGACCGAGTGAGGAGGCGGTGCTTTCGGGGCGCGTCGTCGATCGCACCATTCGCCCGCTCTTCGACCACAACATGCGCAACGAGGTACAAGTGGTGATCACCATCCTCTCGATCGACCAAGACGATCCCGACGTAATGGGCGTCATTGCGGCCTCACTTGCGCTTGGCGTATCTGACATCCCTTGGAACGGCCCCGTCTCCGCCGTACGTATCGGACGGAACAAGGCGGGTGAAATGATCGTGAACCCCACCTATGGCGACCGAGAACACAACGAGTACCACTACGAACTGCTTGCCTGCGGCAAGGATGGCACGCTCAACATGATCGAGGTGGGGGCGCGTGAAGCCGACGAAGCGGATCTTGGTGATGCATTCGACCGTGCACTTCTCATCCATCAAGAGCTCGAGATGTGGCAGAAAGGGATCATTGCGGAGATCGGTGCCGAGAAGCGCACCATCGCGGCTCCGGAGCCGGTCGTGGAGGTGGAGTCGCTCTTTTCCGAGCGGATCGCCCCCAAAATGAGCGAGCACGTATTCTCCGGCAAGGCGGGATATACGAGCATCAATGAACTTCAGGCGGAATGGAAGTCGCTCGTTACGGAAACATTTCCCGAAGCGAACATGAAACGAGCCCTCGACATTTTTGACGAAAAACTCGATGAAACACTGCAGCGCGGAGCGGTGGAAGCGAACAAGCGAGCCGACGGCCGCGCAATGGACGAGGTTCGGCCGCTCTACGCGCAAGCGGGCGGCATTTCTGAAATGCTGCACGGTTCGGGCATCTTCTATCGCGGAGGCACCCATGTCTTTACCGCACTCACCTTGGGGGGTCCCGGAGATTCGCAGATCGTTGACACCATCGAGTATTCCGACGTACAGCGACGCTTCATGCACCACTACAACTTTCCACCGTTCTCTTCCGGCGAGACCGGTCGCTTGGGTGGTCTCAACCGTCGAGCCATCGGTCATGGTGCGCTCGCGCAGAAGTCGCTCGAGGCTGTATTACCGAGCAAGGATGAGTTTCCGTACACCATTCGCCTTGTTTCCGAGTGCATGGCGAGCAACGGCAGCACCTCACAGGGTGCCATTTGCGCAAGTACGATCGCGCTTATGGACGGCGGTGTACCGATCAAGCGTCCGGTCGCGGGTATCGCTATGGGGCTCATGTACATCGACGGCAAACACAAGGTGCTCACCGACATCCAGGGCCCGGAAGACAGTCATGGCCACATGGACTTCAAAGTATCCGGCACCCGCGAAGGAGTGACCGCCATACAGATGGACATCAAGCTCGACGGGGTGCCGGTTCCGGTACTGAAAGAGGCGCTCGAAGGGGCCAAAAAGGCGCGCCTGGAGATACTCGAGGTGATAGAGAAGGAAATAGCCGCACCACGCCCCGACATTTCTCCGCTTGCGCCGAAGATACTCACCATGCGGGTCAAGGTCGATCAGATTGGCCTGGTGATCGGTAGCGGTGGCAAGACCATAAACGGCATCCGTGACGATTCGGGCGTCGAGGACATCACGATCGAGGACGATGGCACGATCTTCATCACCGGCAAGAACGGCTCGGCCGAGCGAGCACTCGCGATGATCCAGGACCTCGTAAAAGAATGGGTACCCGGTGAGGTTACCGAGGGTGAGGTGACCCGCATCATGGACTTTGGTGCATTCGTGAAGATCGGAGCAAATGCTGAAGGTATGGTGCATGTGTCGGAGATAGCGCCATTTCGCATCGAACGCATCCGTGACGCCCTTACCGAAGGCGAGCGGGTGAAAGTGGCGATAAAGGAGATCGACGACCGTGGGCGCATCAATCTCTCCATCAAACGTGCTGACCCCGACTGGGCGGAGCGGAAAGGCCTTGGACCTCAAAACACCAGGTGATTCTTACGATACCGAACCCGATACACCCTCTCGTTCGAGAGGGTGTATGTGTAGTACAATGTCCATTAATGAGCAGCAACGACCCGAGCGATTACCGGGTTCCTGTTTTGCGGTTGAGTGATTTCTTTGAGGAAGAAGGGCATAAGAAAGACGGATCCGTATATGGGGACAGCGCAGTGACCGGCTTCGACTGGAGTACTGCTCCTGCGGCAACGAGTGCCGACCCGATACGAAGATCGGGGGATGGTCCTTCCACGATGCGCACCGACACGGAGGATGAACTTCCGGAGCACCCTGCGTCCCTTACCACACCTTCACTATCACGAGATCCGATCGTACCGAGGAGATCTCCAACTACCGCTTCAAATGCTCAACCGGGAGATCCCTCCCGGGAACCGATTGACGTGGGTGTGCAATCTCACACCGTCCGTGTCGCAACGCGGGCCGAAGAAACCTTTCGCACGACTCCCATATCAAGGGCGAGTGAGCACCGTGCGCAAACACCAGAACATGACACCGTACCCCCAGCGCCATCGAACCAACAGCAACCTCAACCGGTCGAGATCGCGCCGACCGATTCGACAGAACGAGCAGCGTCTGCACCCACTCACACAACCGATCTCACCCCAAAACGCGACGTCCTCACTGACGAGCTCTCCGAAGTCCAAAAAAAGCATCTTGCACGAGAGGAGCCGATCGATCCGAGTTCAAATGATCCTTTGATCGAACCGGGCCCCGCCGGTGTAGGTTTTGATTCCAAACCCGACCGTCCCGACTCTCCGGTCGTACCAAACCCGGATAAACCGCTCAACGCCTCGAAGCCGGTGGCCGATGTGTGGGGTGCGTTCGAAAAGAAGATGTACCCCGGACTGGTACGAGATCATGTGCAATCCGTCCCACGGAACACCGGCCAAACGACACCCGCCATGCGCGCGGACGCGAATCCCCCCACATCAAGAGGTCCGTTGGACGATCACGAAACGGGTGGGAGAGCCATGCGAAACGCACAAATGCCGCCAAACGCCACCGGATCGGTCGATACGGCACAACGTACTTCGATGCCCATGGTCACACAGGACACACCTGATATCTGGGACACCCCACACACCGCCCTCCAGGATATCGTACTTCGACATGCTCCGGGTAAAACGGGGCCGATACAGGATGTCGACGGAATGATGGATGGTGATCTTGTGAACGCCGCGAATATGCGGGACGACACATCACGCGCTGATCCAACCGCCCCATCGCCAAGCGAGACGCAGTGGAGCACGAACGAGTCGACGGAGTACGAAATGTATCCGAATCAAGCACCCGCACAAACAGCGCAGCAGATCGTTCCAACCAATACAACCCGAACAGGAGAGGTGGCGCAGACCGACGTACAGTCCCTCCAGCACTACCTCGGAATGCTCGATACGGTACCGGATCTCGAAGAGAATGAACAGCCCGCAATGGCACTCCCTGTCAAACAGATCAGAACCCTTCAAAGCGACATTCGCGACGGTACCGCGTTCACACAAAACATATCGCCTGAAAATCACACTCGCGACGGATCATCCTCGCGCCCACGCGAAAGAGCGCTTGCGGATGTGGAAGACCTGCCATCGCCAATGCGCACCTTCAAACGTGATGTCGAACGAGAGATACAGCAGCGCGGCCCCTCGATACTGCAAACGGTCACCATGCAGGAGGATGCCCGTGAGGTGAGCGACCTGCATATTCCGGGTGTCTCGAAGCGGATATCACCCGGCATGTTCATACTGCTTGGCACGGCGATCATTTTGGTGCTCTCGAGCATCGGAATCGGCACATGGCTATACTTTTCAAGCTCCAACAAGGATGCTGTGAAAACGTCGACCAGCATCCCGGAGAACGAAAGCACGATACCGTACAACATCGAACGAAAAACACGCAGTCAACTCATGCGCGACCTGGTAGAGATCCGCGACTCCCTGAAGCGAGACAAGGGGGTCGTGGTCCGCATCGTCCTTTTCACCGAAACAGTTGTCGCCGAAGGACAACAAGCCTCACAGATACCCATAGAATCGAACACCTTCTTCGATCGCATCGATTCTCAAGCACCTGATGAACTCACCCGCAACGTCACGGGCGGATTCGTACTGGGCCTCATCACGGTACAGAAGAGCGTCCCGTTCCTCTTACTCCGTTCAAGTGCGGAAGATAAAACATTTGAAGGCATGCGCGAATGGGAGTCAAGCATGCAAAGAGACCTCTCTCCATTGTTCTCGCTCACACCATCCGAACATGCTGGGGAAACACAAGACACGCGTGATCTCGCTTTTGAAGATGCCATGGTCGCAAACAATAAAGTACGCACAAAGAAGAATGCCGACCGCACCATCCTTACATGGATGCAATCGGGAGGATACATCATCGTAACAGAGAACGAGGAAGCGCTCGCGACATTGTGGGAACGTGTCCGGGTCGGCTCACTTTCGCTTGCGGATGAATGAGTGCAATGAGCTCGAACATGGAGAGCCGAATACACTTGCCAGAATACTTCCTCGGTCGTACACTGTATCCATATGACCAACATGGACACGAGCAGGTTCAAGGTGATGCTTGAAAGGGCAAAGGGTCAGCTCGAGCTTGAGCTCGACCGCCTCGGGAGTCGCAATCCGCAGCGCGCGGGGGATTGGGATGTGCGAATGCCGGACATCGATACAATGAGCGCGGACGAGAACGAGAATGCGGACCGTTCGGAGGAGCTCCAGATCGACTCGATCGTACTCGACGAGCTCGAAGCGCGATATCGGAACATCCTCCGCGCACTCAAGAAGATCGAGGACGGCACCTACGGTATCTGTGAGATAAGCGGTGAACCGATCGAAGAGGACCGCTTGGAGGCCAACCCGGCTGCACGCACCTCGAAAGCTCATTTGAGCGAGGAAGACGGTTTGCCGGAGTAGACCGATTAATATCGTTCTCTACCACCATGAGTGTCGCACGCGTTTGGAGCGCGCAAACGGTGTATCTGGACGCAATGAGCGTTTGTGTGGAGGCCGATGTCTCGAACGGCCTCCATGATTTTTCCGTGGTCGGCCTTACGGACAAAGCGATCGACGAGAGCAGGGAACGTGTTTCCTCTGCAATAAAGAACACCGGACTTTCGTCACCGAAACACTCCAACCGAAAGGTTCTCATATCGCTCGCACCCGCCGACATCCGCAAAGAAGGGCCCCGCTTCGATCTACCGATCGCGCTTTCGTACCTTCTTGCCGCCGAAGAGATTGCATTCGATCCCGAGGGTATACTGTTCTTGGGAGAACTTTCACTTACCGGCGATCTGCGTCCGGTGCACGGCGCGCTCTCACTGGCACGCTTTGCACACCGGAACGACTTTCACACACTGGTACTCCCGTGGGAGAACGCACGCGAAGCGGCACTGGTGCGAGGGGTGCGCGTGCTCCCCGCACACTCGCTCCGTGATGTGCTCGACCATTTCGACACAAGCGGAACTCGCATACACACATCGCTTTCCGCACAACCTCACACCATCTTTGACGAAAACTTCGTCGATACCGGTGCCGACTTTGCCGAGGTGCGCGGACAAGAAACCGCAAAGCGCGGCCTTGAGATCGCTGCAGCGGGTCGACACAACATCGTCCTCTATGGCCCACCGGGCACCGGCAAGACGATGCTTGCGCGGGCGCTCCGCGGCATACTGCCTCCCCTTTCTTTCGAGGAGGCCCTCGAGACGACGGCCATTCATTCGGTTGCGGGAGTCCTGCAAGGTCCTCTGATCACCATGCCACCATTCCGTTCACCCCACCATTCCGCAAGCCATGTGGCGATCGTGGGTGGTGGCACCATACCCAAACCCGGCGAGGTCACGCTCGCTCACCGCGGTGTGCTCTTCTTGGATGAATTTCCCGAATTCGAACGTCGGGTCGTGGATGGACTGCGTGAACCGCTCGAAGACCGAGTCGTCTCGGTCTCGCGCGCCAAGGGCACGGTCTCATTTCCGGCCAACTTCATACTGGTCGCCGCCATGAACCCGAACCGTGAACGCGGGGAAGGACGTATAAGCGAAATGGATCGAGAACGACTGAAGAAACGCATCTCAGGCCCTGTCGTGGATCGAATAGACCTGTGGATCGAGGTCACGCACGTGGAACATCAAAAACTCCATACCCGAGCCACAACGGACACACCACGCGAGTCGCCCGCAGTGCGCGAAAGGATCATGCGTGCACGCGCAGTACAACGCGAACGTTTCAAGAGCGACATAAAGACCAATGGCGACATGACCGTTCGCGAGATAGACGACCTTGCACAAGTTTCAAAGGACGCCGAGGAGGTGCTCGTTCTGTCCGCGCAGCGGCTTAAACTTTCTCCCCGAAGCTACCACCGCACCATCAAGCTCGCCCGCACGATCGCAGATCTTTCCAACTCGGGGACGATCGAGCGGGAACACATTCTCGAGGCACTTGCATACCGACCGAAGGGTTTGTTCGAATAGCAGGACCATCGACATTCGTGTGCGGGGGATACGAAAAAACAACACAACATGCGCCCTGTGGCGCGTTTCCATATGCGAACCTCGCGATGATTATCGTGTTTAGAAAGGATTTTTCGCACCACGGACCTCGAAATGCAGGTGCGGGCCCGTGGAGCGGCCGGTATTGCCCACGTAGCCGATGATCTGCCCCGCGACCACGCTCTGACCCTGCCAGACCTCGTTGCTGTCGTTGTGTGCATAGAGGGTCTGTGTGCCGTTCGAGTGATCGATGACCACGTAGTTGCCGTATCCGCCGTTCCACATACCCCCCGCGCGAGAAACAATGACCGTACCCGCCGCGGAGGCAACGATCGGGGTGCCGACCGGTGCTCCGTAATCGACCGCGTTGTAGCCGTGAATACCCTGGGTACGCACCGCGCCGGGAACGGGATGTATGTAGTATCCGGAGATACTTGGACCCGAAGAGGTCACCGTGCCTTTCACACGACTCGGCTTCGCTTTCGGCTTCTCTTCCTCGATCGCCCCTCCCGGCACGGTAATATGCGCACCGACCACCAACGGATCGCCTTCGGGAAGGTTGTTGTAGGCGAATATCTCTTGCGCGTCACCGCCGTACCGCTTTGCGATCGATGCAACCGTGTCACCTTCACGCACGGTGTGCTGCACGCCTGAAATGGGGAGAATGAGGAGTGTCTGCCCGGGACGAATGTCGGTACCGGATTTGAGGCCATTCGCCCAGACGATCGTGTTCACCGACACTCCGAACATGGCCGCGATCTCGGAGAGCGTATTCCCCTCCTGCACACTGTACCAGGAGATCTGGTCGGGATTTGCCGGCCGGTCACGCTCGGAAAGATGCTCGAACGGGCTTACGTCCGTCGCGAGGGCGACCTGGTCGACCACCACCACACTGCCACCACCACGAGAACGTGTGGGATCCGTATGTCGAGCCGCAACAAGGATCGGCAGTGTCTGACTGCTCTCCTGCGCAATGGAGACCGGTTCGGCGTATGTTTGCTCCGACGCACGCACGTTGAAAGAGTTCGCCGTAAGGACGACCGTTCCCAAGGAGATGATGACGACGGCAAGAACGATTACGCGCGCTCTATGGTGCCGGTCACCATGGTATGTCACTTGAGCCGTCTGCGTCGTATACGCGTCGCGCTCAAGGTCGTGTGAACGTATTTGTGTGATAAGTACTGAGATGTCACGCGGACATTGCTTCCCGCCTTACGGCTTCCTGTGCTGCGTTTCGTTCGGTACAAAAGACACTATAAAGGGTACCGTGCGTCCGTCAAGCGGTTGTACACAGCACCCGTCACCCCAGCCGAATCGTCTCGGGTGTGCTATGATGGGCGACACATGGAACACCTTGAAGGGCTTAACAACGCGCAAAAAGAGGCGGTCCTTGCAACCGAAGGGCCGGTGCTGGTACTTGCGGGGGCGGGGGCCGGCAAGACGAAAACCATTGCACATAGGATCGTGCACATTGTCAAGAACGGTACCCCCGCCTACCGAGTACTCGCGATCACCTTCACCAACAAAGCCGCCCGAGAGATGCGTGAGCGGGTGCTGCACCTCCTTGACGCACATGGGGTGGTGCATGCGGGAGTACCGACCGTATCCACCTTCCACGCATTCTGCGCCACACTACTGCGCGAGCATGCAGCAGCGGCCGGATTGCCCAAGCATTTCACCATTTTCGATCGATCCGACTCCCTTCGCACCATCAAACGCGCCCTGAAGGGGACCGTAGGGGACGATGCACGCTTCGAACCGCGTGCGGTCCTTGGAGCGATCTCACGCGCAAAAGGGGATGCGCTTTCGCTCGCCACGTATAGAGAACGCGCGGGACGTGCATGGTTCCAAGGAGCGGTCGCGGAAGTGTGGCACACGTACGATGCGGCGCTCCGCGCAGAAGGAGCGGTCGACTTCGACGACCTTCTGTACCTGGTCCTACGCCTCCTTACCACCAACGAGGAGATTCGCTCGGGACTTGCAGGTCGCTACCGGTACCTGCATGTCGACGAGTATCAGGACACCAATAAAGTTCAGTACGAGATCATGCGACAATTGGCAAGTGTGCATGGAAACATCTTCTGCGTGGGAGATCTCGACCAGAACGTCTACTCGTTCCGTGGCGCCTCGATCGACAATATCCTTGATTTCGAACGATCGTTCCCGAACGCCACGACCATCCGTCTGGAACAGAACTATCGCTCGACCGGAACGATCGTCACCGTTTCGAACAAGATCATCGAGCGGAACAAGCGCCGCAAAAAAAAGACGCTATTTACGGAAAATCCGGAGGGTGAGAAGATCTCCCTTTTGGTCGGCTACGATGAACGCGATGAGGCGTTGCGTGTGGCGGAGCAAGTGCGCGAGCTCACCAAACATGGCGTGTCGCCTCGCGACATGGCGGTCTTGTACCGCGCGAATTTTCAATCGCGCGCACTCGAAGAGGCCTTTCTTGCCCTGGGAATCCCCTATCGAGTCCTCGGCACACGCTTTTTCGACCGCAAGGAGGTCAAGGATGTACTTTCGTACGTGCGCGCCGCCCTGAACCGAGACAGCTGGGCGGACATCGGCCGTATCGTGAACGAGCCGCCGCGCGGTATCGGCAAGGTGACGTTTGAAAAACTTATCGCGGGTGATAGAGCACTGCTTGCAGGGAAAATGAGGGAAAAGGTTGACGATTTTTTCGTCATTTTAGATTCGATAGCGGCTCATGCGGTGGCCAACCCCGCCTCGGAAACGCTCATGTTCGTACTTGAACGCTCGGGGCTGGCCGCATCCCTCGACACCGCGCGTGACGAAGACCAGGAGCGACTCGAGAACGTGCGTGAGCTGGTGTCGCTTTCGACCGAGCGGTATGATGCGGGTCCCGCGCCGGAGGGACTTCTGCGCCTTTTGGAGGACGCGGCACTCGCGACCGATCAGGACGAGCTCGACACCCGCACCGACCGATCCGGAGGAGATGCGGTCACCCTCATGACCGTCCACGCCTCGAAAGGACTTGAGTTCCGCCACGTGTTCATCACCGGGCTCGAGGAAGGACTCTTTCCGCATCGTCGCATGAACGAAAGCGCCAAGGACGACGAGGAGGAACGACGTTTGTTCTACGTGGCGCTCACCCGTGCGAAAGAGAAGGTGCACCTTTCCTACGCACTCATGCGCACGGTCTTCGGCGAACGCAATGCGACTATGCCGAGTGAATTCCTGCTCGACATCGACGAGGCGTACATCGAACAACATGTGGACACGGAACGCAAGGAAAAGGTGGTGTACTTGGACTAAGGCTCGAACCGGCCACCGATCCGAATATCATGCACGCACGCATTTCACACAACACCGAGCGCCGTGGCGCCCCATTGGGACAGCATTTCCTCACACGACCCGCAATAGCGGGCTTTGTGGCGGATGCGGTACCCCTTACACCCGCAAGTACGGTGTTTGAGGTGGGTCCCGGCCACGGCATACTCACTCGTGAACTCCTCGCACGCGCTGGCAGAGTACTTGCGATCGAAAAGGACCCCTCTCTGGTGACCGAATTGAGTGAAACCTTCGCATCGGACCTGGAAAACGGAAATCTGTCGCTCATTGCGGGTGACATTCGGGATTTTTCGCCCGACACCTGCGCCGCGCTTTTCACACCGTACACGCTCTGTGCGAACATCCCCTACTACCTCACCGGCTACATCATTCGCCTGTTTCTCACGGCACGGCGACAGCCCGTCGCACTGGCGCTCCTCATGCAAAAGGAGGTCGCGGAACGGATCGTGGCGCGAAACGGCAAACACTCGCTCCTCTCGCTCTCGGTGCACGCCTACGGCACCCCGCGTATCGCGCACATCGTGAAGGCGGGCGCCTTTTCCCCGCCACCCAAGGTGGATTCCGCGATACTTGCCGTTTCAGAGATATCTCGCGACCGTTTCACCAACCCACAGCACGAGAAAACCTTTTTCACCCTGCTGCACACCGCGTTCGCGAGCAAACGCAAGCAGATCGGCTCCACGCTCGCCGCACTATGTGATGAACATGCGCTTGCGGCGGCGGGTATACCCAAAACCGCACGTCCCGAGGACGTGCGGTTGGAGCAGTGGGTCACTCTCGGCGGTTTTTAGAGTATCGACGTACCTATCTTGTCGATCAACAAACCGGCACCGGTCGGACAACACGCCCCTTTACAAACGGGATTCAGACATGCGATCGGTACGGCAAAAGCTCTGCCCAGTTGGTGCGCGGGGGGAAAGAGGTTGCCATTCATGTATAACCGTGACCCAAAAAGAGGACAGTACATGTAGAGCCCTCCCCTTGGAGGACCGATCGCGATCAGTAAACATGCGTTGCAAGTACAGGGCATCACCCCCAAAGATCGACCACCGAACGGAACAATTACCGCTTCCGCTCGCGGTGCGAACATCCCGATCGACATGACACCTATTGCAAAGGCCATCACCATCCGAAGTGCGCACAATTTCCGTGATCGTTTATTCACCATACAGAGTATCTGATTAGCATGCTATATGTTAAAACGAAATCCTGCCATAGACTGCGGATCGAACCCTCCCGCATTGATCACCCGCACCGCTACTGAAAACTCGGGGTCTTCCGCTGCGTTCTTCACAAAACCTTTGAACGGCTCGTACGTGAACGACAGGGAGGTGCCGTCCTTCGAGGGTATGTTTTCGATAATTCCGAACGTGGTCATGATGTCATTGTGTTCCCGAGCGAATCCGCTACCGTATACGGTAAAGGTCTCTCCCTGCTTGCCGATCTCCGGTGAAACCCGAGTGACCGTTGGTGTTTGCAACGTTTCGTCCTTGATCCACAGTACCACCTCACTCGGCGCCGTTTCTCCGTCACGCTCCACACGAAGCGCATATTTGCCGGGTGAAAGGTACGGAACGTCGACGCGCAAGAACCGGCCGTCCGGTGCCGCTTCAGCGGTCACCGTAATGGCACTGCCCCAACTCACCCGCACCGAACCGCCGCTCTTCGGCGCAAGATCGTACCCGGTCAGGACAATCGAATCACCGGGTTTCACATGGGTTGTGTAGGTACCATACACATTATACTCTTCTTTCGAGTATCTCTCCCGAGACTCCTCGATTTCTTTTTCCAGCGCGGCCATTTCTTTCTCCGAAATTCCTGCATGCATGTCCTCGATCAACTCCAACAAAGACTCGTCCAACGTCGGATCATCCTCGGTGCCGAGAGGAACGGGTGTCGGAACGACCGAGGTATCGTACTTTTGTATCTGCCACATCGACCCGGCACAGGTGGTATCTCGACATCCGCATTTCCACGCACCCTGCACCAACTTGCACATGTACGCATACACCGAACCCTTCGTTTCTTTACTTTGGGGCAGTATCGTCTGTGCGGAGCCGATCAGCCACGACCCTGTGGATCGTGGACCTGAAAGCTCGATGCGCTTCCGCTCACCACCCGCCGTATGGTATCCGTACTTGTATATATAGAGTGCATTTGAGCCGTCCCCCACCTCCACACGGCGAATGTCGGTATCGGAGCAAAACACCCGTATCATTACCGAGCGGTTTGGGTCGAACAGATTGAGCGGCGAGCCGTACCGTGCGGGAAGCGGGTCTGTGTCTGAGCGAATGGTGTGACAAGGGAGTTCGGAGAGGTCCGCCGCGCGGGTGAGCGAATACGGAAGCAAGCAAAGTACGGCCAAGCAGAGACAAACAGCCGCGCGCACATGCGAGGAGCGAGGAACGACAGCGCAAAACGAAAGGATGCCGAGTGTGGGGGTGTGCTGCATAGATCGGGGGTAGAAATAAGTTACTATGCCTGTATTAACGCATGAAGCGTGGTGCGCGCCAACCGACACACGGTGGGGTATTGTGCATAAACTTGTGTATTACCCGGTGACAAGGTGGTACTATCCACAGATTTTCGACCGGTAGGCTACTTTGACATGTCATCACAGCGTATACTGAACCTGTATGGCTCATCACGCACGGGCTGTTTCCGCCAACCGCATCTTTGCACTCGCGGGTGCGCTTTTGACGCTCGTGTTCGTGCTCATGGTCTCACGCGTGTTCGACACCCCAACCCAAAAGGCACTCCCGAGCGAGGTGCGAGTGGTGCCCGCCTACGAAACGGCGCGCGCGGCGACCACACTTGACACCGACTCGGACGGGATGCCCGACTGGGAAGAGACGCTACTCGGCACCGACCCCAACAACGCCGACGAGAACGGTAACGGCGTCATGGATGGTGAGGAGCGGAGTGAGCTCGTCGCTCGCCTCGTGCAAACATCAAGCGTCGGTGTCTTTTCCGCTTCAACAAGCGACGAGCTCCATGCGAGCAGTCTGACCGACGTAGTGGCACAGAATCTGATGGGTAATGTGATGCAATCCGTTCAGCAGGGGAAAAAAATGAGCGAAGCGGATGTGCAGGGCATCCTTGCAAATTCAGTGGACGCGATGTCCGAAGTGGCGGCCCTTCCGCTCTACACTAAGGAAGATGTGGTGGTCATCCCCCCATCGCAAGAGGCGCGCATTACCTACCTTGAAACGGTACGGGTCGATCTCCTGAACGCACTCGAACAGAAACCCAACGAGTACAACGCTCTGAATTATCTTGTCCAGGGCAGGCATGAGGAAGGGGTGCAAGACCTCACGCAAGCAGTCGCGATATACGAAAAGGCGGCCGCGGCTCTGCGCAAGGTGCCCGTACCCGAGGACGCGGTCGAAACACACGTGATGCTTGTATCCGGCCTGCTCGAGTATGCCGACTCGCTCAAAAAGATCGCGCAATTCAAGAATGATCCCATACTCGCAACGATCGGCCTGAACGCGTTCGGTCTCGGACAGAGCAAATTCGCGGCCGCGATGAATGTGTACATGCAGTACACCGAGAAACTGAAGGGGGGCACAGGCACCGAGAGGGGTGCGGCAACCGATTAGCATTTGCATGTACGAATGCACGTTATGACAAGTACCATCACACGCCACAATGACACGCTCTGGGCTCGAGCATTTCGTTCGTTGGTCTCGTTCGTGTGTATAGTTGCGCTCGTGTTTCCCAGCGTCTATACCGTGCTCGAGCCGAAACATGCGTTTGCACAAGGTTTTAACTTTGATGAACTGATACGACTTGCTTCCTCGACCAACCAAGATACTGAGCAAAATCTCGTCCCCGCAACCACGACCGACCTCTGGATCAAGTACGGTAGCAGCACCCGCACCACCGTTGGGGGCGGGGGAGGTGATGGTGAGTACGACGAAGCGATGAATGACGCGCTGAGGCCGGTACTGGGTGCGGTCGTGGGTATGGCGGCCTGCTACCTCGGCGGCTACATCTCGAGCTTCCTCAAGAGCTTTTTCCCATGGCTTTCTTCGCCGTTCGTCGCCGCGGAGGTCACTGCCGTCGACATACCGTTGACCGGGACTGCAATGGTTGTAGGGGCTATAAACATGCCGGCACAAAAAGTACTACAAGGGGTGCAAGTATTTACGAATGTTCCGGTAGACTCCGTGGTTCTGAATTACCTAAATGAAACTGAAGCGACAGCGAATCTAGCGACTGCCAAGAATACCCTAAGCACCGCGCAGTCGACCACCCAAACGGCCGCCGAGGCGTCGAACAACACCTTTAAGGAGTGTACACTCGACGGCTTGGTGCGTATGTTCGCGCAGATGGTCATCGACGCCGTGACCGACAGCATCGTGGCGTGGATCAAGAGCGGCTTCTATGGTGCACCATCCTTTGTGGAGGACCCCGGACAATTCTTCATGGACGTGGCTTCATACTCGGTGTCCGCATTCCTGTACAAGAGCGGCCTCGACGAGATACTCTGCGAACCGTTCCGGCTCGACATCATCCTAGGCATCTCGTGGGACTTCTACATGCCGGACCTCGATCCGCTGTACGGTCAGCTCTCCTGTTCGCTCGACGAGTTCTTTCCGGGTATTGAAGTCAATGTGGGCCTGAACACGGACGGATCCCCACGGACGATGCCGGGATACTCGGGCAACGAAGCATACGGCGCAATGGTCAACGACGGTAACATCGACTTCCCGGGAGGCGGCTTTCCGGCGGTCGCAGCCGTACTGCGCAACGAGAACAACGCGTTCGGCTCACGTATCAAGTCGTCGGAAGCCGCCGGCCAATTCGTCAATCAGCAGGTCGGCCGTGAATCGACCTTGCTCGGGTACGGCAAGGGATGGTTCTCCCCGCGCTGCAACGCGGACAACATTGAAAGTACGCCCCAGACGGTTTGCACCCCGGGCGAGTATGTGGCCGAACAGGTGAACGACTGGAGCGGTAATCAGCTCGCACAACTTGAGCTTGCTGATGAGTTTGCTGAGATCGTGAACGCACTCTTGCAACTTTTGGTCGAAAAGGTGCTCTCGGAAGGCAACTCACTCCTACAATATCGCCGCTGATCATGAAACACTTCTTGCGCAACACATGCATACTTCTTGGACTCGCGGGCGTGCTCATCGCCGCACCGATCGCGCCTTTTCAGAATGAACGTGTTCACGCGCAGCAACAACCGCCGGCCGCGCAAAATTTGCCGGAGTATGCGGAGCAAGCACGGACCCAACCAGACCCTGATTTTGGCTGCATCGGCGGGAGCGGAAGCATGTTAGAAGGTTGCGGTACTGCGGCGGCGTACTACATCATGAAGGGTTGCGCATACGTTGCAGTGTGGGCGAGCGTGATCCTGAACATCGTCATCAGGGAGCTCGTTGTGAACATGGGAGTACTGGTGGGTAATATGCCGGGCATCACCGATGCATGGGAGGTGGTGCGCGACATCGTGAACGTGTTCCTGGTGTTCATCACGGTATATATCGGAATTTCGATGATCGTGGGCAGCGAAAACTTCGGCTCAAAAAAGATGCTCGGGCGGGTCATTCTGGCGGCCCTGCTCGTGAACTTCAGCGGAACCCTCACCAAACTCGTGATCGATGTGTCAAACGTGATGGCGATCAGCGGGTACTCCATGCTGCTCAATGAAGGCCAGAAAGGTACGGTACAGAGCACCGTCACCGCAGGCGAATGCGCACAGCCCAACGACGATAACTACGATATGAAAAAGAGCGTCTGCATCACAACCGGTATTGCCGGGGTCTTTTGGTCAAAACTGCAGATGACCAAGATCTTTAACATACAAGATTTCCAGGGTCAGGGAGGCACCAAAGATAACCCGAAAGAGACGGACGACGGGCTCATTTGGGTGGGCCTCTTGGGGGCGATCATGTTCCTGGTCCTCGCATTCGTCCTCGGTGCCATGGCATTCATGCTCATCGGCCGCTTCCTCATTCTGGTGATGTGCATCATTTTCTCTCCACTTGCGTTCGTGGCGCTCATTACCGGTATATCGGGCCGAGGAAGGGAGTGGTGGAGCAAGCTCACCAACCAAGCGATCGTGGCGCCGGTCATGTTCCTGATGCTCTGGATATCGTACCGCATGATCGAGGGCTTTACGGCGCGTTTAAATTTGGAAAACGGGATCGCAAAGAGTGCCATGGGTGACACGGGGGGTATCGCCATCCTCACGTACTTCGTGATCATCATCGGCTCGATCATCATGTCGCTCATCGTCGCGAAAGAGCTCGGCGCTACGGGAGCCAGTGCAGCTATCAGTACGGGAAATAAATGGTCGAGAAAGATCGCCATGGCACCGGTCAATAGAGCACGAGACATGGGGCTTGCGACGGCACGCGGACTTCGTGATCGTACTGTGTCCAGGTGGGCAAACAATCGAATGGAACGGAGGGAGAGGTTGTACGCTGAATCAAATGAACAAAATCCCGACGGCAGTTATCGAAGACAGGGGCCCATGCACAGGATCAGAAGAAGATTGACAGGAACCGCTTATGACCGCGGTAGGCGCGCAAGGCAAGAAGCTGCGGCAGCGGGTGCGAGAAATCTTGATCAGGCACGACAGACCCGGCAGCGACAAATCGGAGATGAAGTATCGCGTCGACAAGACCTGGAGGCGGCACGCACTACCAACCGAACTCATGACGAATCGGAAGCTACTCTTCGCGCTTGGGCAAGAGCCAATCCACGACTGACCCCCGAGGTACGTGATGCAGCTGGCGGACCCACGCGCCGTATGAACGAAGACGAATACGTCAATTATATCGAGGATGCTCGCAGAAGAGTCGGCAGAATGAACCAACAGACACAAGAATGGATGGTTCAGAACCATGCGGATGTCATTTCGCATGCGGGAACCGCCACGCGCATAGGCGCATCACATATGCAATCGCTCGAGCAAAGTCAGACCGTCACCAATGCACAGACCGCACCGATACAGGCAGCTCGACGTACGGCATACCAGGATGGAATGGGCTTTACTGCCGGCAGGGCGGCAAACCCCGCCGCGGCACGCACGGTCGCAAGAAACTTCACGGAAGCGGAATGGAGAACCATCGGTCGGCAGGTGATCGGCGGACGACTTGAACGAGCAACATCCCATGCCGAGGTTGACGCAATCTTTAACACGATGCCTGAAAGTGCGATCCAGTACCTCCCCAATAACGTCTTTGGGAACAACTTTGTACAAGAACGCCTGACTGCGGGGCACCTCACGGCACTCACAAATGCAAACACGATCCAAGACCCTGTGGTAAGAACAGCTATTGGGAATCACATTGTAGGCCACGGAACAGCGTCGGCACAGCAATGGATGGCAGACTCCCCCGCCCGATTTGTCTGGCTATAATCATTGTTTGTATGCGCACTTTCACTTCCAAAGAGTACCAGTATGCATTTCTCGCACTGCCACAGCATGTGCGTGATTTGATCTGCTCCATCGAAATTGACGAAAAAATGCGCGCGGTCGCAAAACAGTTCGCGCTCGACGATCCCCAGACCGAAACCTACCGCACCATTATGGCGCAGTGTCTCTATGGCCTACTCTCCATGGCCGAGCTTCCGGCATACCTGTCGAGCGAGCTCAATATACCGGACCCGCGCGCCCGCGAGCTCATCGAGGTGAGCAAGGAAGCGTTCCTCAACACCCTACAAAGCACGCAAGATCCGGCCACACCAACCTCACCGCAACCCACCCTTGCACACGATCTTTCGCCTTCCGGTGAACACCGACACGAGACCGACACCAACGCTGTATCCGTGCATGAGGATGCGGCACGGCAACCTCGCGACGACTCGCAAAAGACCAACGATACCGCAAACGCAACCAATCCTTTCTCTTCCGCAAGCCCCCTCGAGCAGTTCATCCGCAAGGACGCTGCTGTTTCCGAGCGCTACGCAAAGCTCCCCGAAGAAGTCCGTACGGCGATCATCTCACCGGAGGTGGCCAACGCGTTCTCCTCCACCATTCGCTCCTACGACGTATCCCAAGAGGGCTTCATGGCGCTCGGCGCCGAGACCGCACGCTTGCTTGTGGGCCTCGTAAGCACGAACGATTTCCGCACGCGGGTACGCGAGCGCTCCATTGTGCCGCCGGAACGGTATGAGAACTTTGTGCGGGAGCTCGAAGGAACCGTCGTCAAACCGGTGCAGCAAGCGATCATGGCGGTGCTCGCGAACCGAAAGAGTGCTTCCGCTTAGATCGCGGGAAAAGCGCGCCCTAGAAGCGGTCCGTCGAGTTTGGGGATGGGAGGACCGGCGCGCTCGAAAGATCCACACGTAAACCACAGGACCATGCGTTTTCCCGTTCCACAATACATCGACGTCGAGGACAAAATGTTCGGCCAGCTGACCGCCAAGCAGATGGCGTACCTGTGCGGCGGTGGGGCGTTCGTGTTCATCATGTATTCGATCGGCGGTTTCTTCTTCGCCGTTCTGTTCGGCGGACCGTTCGCTCTCCTTGCGCTTGCGCTTGCATTCATGAAGATCAACGAACGACCGTTCTACCTCATCGTATACGCTCTCTTCTTTTACCTGCTGAGCAGTCGTTTGTACCTCTGGAAAAAGAGCGACCGGAAACAGCGGGTGGAGAAATCCGCATCCGAGGACCCGCAAAGTGCACTGCAGCAAGCCGCCCCCAAGCTATCTCAATCGCGCCTCAAGGAACTTGCCTGGACGCTCGACACCAAAGAGAGCATGTACGCCAACGAGGGGCAATGGAGAACACACTAATCACCCAGATGATATGCCAAGCAAAACACTTTCTTCCGGCGCGCGCCCGAGTCAAGATTTCGTACCGATCGAGCAGGTGCGCGACGGCATGCTCATTTTGCGCGACGGATCGATACGTGCGGTCCTCATGGCAAGTTCCATAAACATCGTACTCAAATCCGAAGATGAGCAGGCGGCGATACTGGGGCAGTTCAAGAATTTCTTGAACTCGCTCGACTTTTCCCTGCAAATACTCATCCAGTCGCGTGAGCTTGATATTCGACCGTACCTTGCGCTCCTCGAGGGTGCCTACCGACAACAACACTCGGAGCTCATGAAGATACAGGTGCGTGAGTACATCGACTTCGTCTCACACTTCGTGGACGGCTCAAGCATCATGACGAAATCATTCTATCTGATCATTCCATATAGCCCGCCCGTAGTGGGTGGAGGCGGGAGCGGGATACAGGGTATACTGGGATCGCCGGGTGGTAAGAACGCGCAGGTTTCGCGAGAGATCTTCGAGGAGTATCGCAGTCAGATGGAGCAGCGTATTTCGGTGGTGATCAACGGTCTTGCGCGCACCGGCATTCGTGCGGTACAGCTCGGAACGGAAGAAGTGATCGAGCTATTCTACCGACTGTTCAATATTGGCGAGCTCGATCGTCCGTTACCGATTGGTGATCTGACTAAACAATAACACTATGGGTCTCTTCAGTTTTAAAAAAGCAACACCGGTCGAGCATGCGGACGTCGACTTCGGTTCAGTACTCCCGCAAGATGTGTACAACGCCGGTGCGTTGGAGCTCAAGGACGTACTTGCCCCTTCCGCGCTCCAGTTCACCCCGCGTGAACTCAACCTCGGCGAAAAGGTCGCCCGCACCTTCTTTGTCATTTCATACCCGCACTTCCTTTCCGACAACTGGTTCTCGCCGATCATCAACCTGGAGCGCGTGTTCGACATATCGATCTTCATTCACCCGGTCGACACCACCTCGATCTTGAAAAAGATGCAGAAAAAGGTCGCCGCCGTCCAAAGCGAGATCAGCGACCGCGAACGACGAGGTATGGTGCGCGACCCGATGCTCGACGCGGCGTACGAGAACCTGGAATCACTTCGCGATGCGCTGCAGCAGGCGGAAGAAAGACTGTTCGAAGTGGGTGTGTATATCTCGCTGTACGCGAACGACAAGGACGTGCTCGATCAGGCCGAGAGTGAGATGAAGAGCATCCTCGAGTCACAGATGGTGTACGTGAAGCCGGCACTCTTTCAGCAAGAGCAAGGGTACCGCAGCATCCTTCCACTCTGCACCGACGAACTCATGGTGCACAGCAAGCTCAACAGTGCGCCACTTTCTTCCATTTTTCCGTTCATCTCGTTCGACCTCACCGCGGAAAAAGGTATCCTCTACGGCATCAATCTGCACAACAACTCCCTCGTACTGTTCGACCGCTACTCGATGGAAAACTATAACTCCGTCCTTTTTGCGAAGTCGGGCGCAGGCAAAAGCTATGCGCTGAAGCTCGAAATACTCCGCTCGCTCATGTTCGACACCGAGGTCATCGTAATAGACCCCGAGCGAGAGTACGAGTACATGGCGAACGCGACCGGTGGCCGCTATTTCAACATCTCGCTCTCCTCCGAACACCACATCAATCCCTTCGACCTCCCCCAGGTGCGTGAGGACGAAAACCCCGCCGAGATACTTCGACAGAACATCATCACCCTGATCGGCCTCTTCCGAATCATTCTCGGAGGCCTCACCCCGGAAGAGGAGTCGATCGTCGACCGCGCCATCACCGAAACCTACGCGCTCAAAGACATCACCGGCAACACCGACTTTTCAAACTTCACCCCACCGCTCCTTTCCGACTTCGAGCTCGTGCTCGGGGGCATGGAGGGAAGCGAGTCCCTGATGAACCGACTGGGCAAGTACACGGTGGGAACCTGGTCGGGCTTTTTGAACAAACCAAGCAACGTGGAGATAAACCAAAAATTCATCGTCTTCTCGGTGCGCGACATGGAGGAAGAGCTCAAACCCGCGGCAATGTACCTGGTGACGAACTACATCTGGACCGCGGTGCGCCGCACGCTCAAAAAGCGCCTCCTTGTGGTCGATGAGGCGTGGTGGATGATGAAAAGCGAGGACACCGCGAGCTTCCTGTACAGTGTCGCCAAACGCGGGCGCAAGTACTACCTCGGTCTCGCTACGATCACTCAAGACGTGGGCGACTTCCTCAAGAGCCCATACGGCGTACCGATGATCACCAACTCATCCATACAGCTCCTCCTGAAACAGAGTCCGACCGCGGTCGACCGTATACAGGAGACCTTCAACCTGACCGACGAAGAGAAGTACCTACTGCTCGAGAGCCAGGTGGGGGAGGGAATATTCTTTGCCGGAAACAAACACGTCGCTATAAAGATCATCGCGAGCTACACCGAGGACCAGATCATTACGAGCGATCCGAGCCAGCTTTTGGCCATCAAGGCGGAGCGCAGCAGTCTCATGGAGGGAGCGCAGGGAGAAGAAGGGTAATGTATTTTGAACATTTTGAACACCATGTCACACGACACTACGGCACCCAAACGCAGGATCGGTGGAGGAACGAGCATCGCGATGGTCGCGGTCGCACTGGTGTTGGATTTTGCGGTAGTGATCATGTTGGTGGGGGGAACTGTTATTGCTTTTTCAACACTGAGTGGAGATAGCTGTGTGGAAGCTGGCACTGGTTTAGCGAGCAATCTTGAAGAGGGAAGGAATCCGGACCGCGGCTTCTGGTACAAATGGCTCGTAACTGGCCCTGATTGGATGAATGGCTGGGGTAATGTTCGACTAGGCACTGTCGCGAATGGTGTACGATGTGTTGGTTCTGGTGGCCTTGCTCTCGCGGGTGCCTGGTTTACCTTCCCCATCATGGCCGCCATGGTGTCCGCGATCGCCGGAGTGCTCTCGGTCCTCATTTTCACCGTGTGGTTTGCGGCGCTCCGTGTCCACGTGATGGGCCTGAGCTACCGCCGCGCGATGATCAACCTCACGACCATGGTGATCGAATCGATCCCCATCTTGAACCTCTTCCCCATGCAAACGGTCGCGGTCATCCTCCACATCCGTATTACGCACAAGGAAGATGATCGTAAGATCAAAGAGTGGCGAAAGAAACACGGGGCGAACAGGCAAGCGATGGAGGCACGGAGGCGGCAAGAGTACGCGGTATGGGAAGAGTCGGCCGCGGTAGCGGCATAAACAGAGGGTCGATCCTCAAAAAACACACACTTCGATATGAGTTATCCTCACCACACAGCACACGGTATGGGTCCCATGCGGTATACTGGGTTCATGTGTTTAACGCACCGCATGATCGCCCTATGCGCTCTCGCTCTATGCGCACTTGCGCCTGTTGTACATGCACAGTCGCTCCTGCCCACCCAACAGCGTTCCGACCCGAGCCACATCGCACTTACCCCCAGCTATCCCGCACCGGGCGACGAGGTGGTGGCACGACTGAACGCCCACATGATATACGCGCCGAGCGCCCGCATCGTATGGAAACGCGACGGTAAAGTGGTGCAGGAGAGCATCGGCGGTCTTGAGTACCGCTTCACCGTGGAAAAGGTCGGACAAAAGATCAACCTTGAGGTCATCGTGTACGAAGAGAGTGGTAATGTATTACGCAAGACCCTCAACCAGACCATAGGAGCCGTCTCTATCGTGTGGGAGGGTCTCACCTACACGCCACCGCTGTACGCGGGGCGCGCCCTTCACAGCCCGCGGTCCGAGGTGGTGCTGCTTGCACTGCCGACCGTGGCGAACGGGGCGGGCGGCTACGTGAACAAGAAAGACCTGGTATTCAACTGGCACCTCCACAACGAGACGAACCCTCGGTACAGCGGTCAAGGGCTCGACTCGATCGTCGCACAAGGGAAGAACCCCTTCACCCCCCTCAATGTTTCCGTACACATTGAAGACAAAAAGGGTACTGTGCTTGCGATCGGCCACATACAGGTTCCGATCACACACCCCTATGTGCGCTTCTACCGCGAGGACCCTCAGTTCGGTATCGAATACACACGATCGCTCGATCGCTCCTTTACACTGCCTTCCGGCAAACGCACCATATATGCCGAACCGTACTTCATGAGCACACCGACGCGTACCGACACCGCGCTCACCTACGACTGGCGCATCGGTTCCCAGAAGCTCTCGTATGCGGGCAAGGTGATGCTCGAGCCGCAGGGTGGCGCCGGTGCTTCGTCGATCGAAGTGACTGTGAGCAATAAGGCACTCCTCGAACAACGTGCCCGCGGTGCGGTGGACGTGCAGTTCTCTTCGAACACCACCAATACCACCGCCACAGACCCCGAGACGACGCCGTTGTAGACCACACTATGAATACTCGATTTGCCTTGATTTTCTGCTCCACCTGCATCCTCGTGTGTATCCCGCTTATCGCACAGGCGGGGTTCAAATATACTCCACTTTCACCAAACCTTCCACTCCTTAAAGACGCTGAGTGGGGTGACGTCGGTACACTTTTGAACAAACTGCTTGCCCTGTCGGTCGCGGTCGCCGCACTGCTTGCGGTCATCATGATAGCGATGGGCGGCTTCAAATGGATGACCACCGATTCGGTATTCTCGATGGGTGATGCGAAGGAGCAGATAAGCAATGCGATCATCGGCCTCCTGATCGTCCTTGCCTCGATACTGATCCTCACCACCATAAACCCGGACATTGTCAAAATCAAGATATTCGAACCATCCGCACAATCACAGACACCCTGAGAGTGCGTGCCGCCGGATCCTCGACTTCTTCTTTACGCTAGCAAACACACGTTATGGACAAACAAAAGATCATCATCATTGCATTGGGTTCATTCACGCTTCTTGCGTTGATTGCGTTCGTCGTGTTCTTTTTCGTACTGCCGAACATGGGGAATGACGCCGGAGATGCTCCGGTCGACCCGTTCGGCGATTCTGGTGAGGATCGACCCGGAGGTCTTGTGAGCAACGAAGTGAACACGCCGAGCGGTGATGGGACGGATCCGTCGCAGACGAAGCAGACCGAGATCGAGCTCAAGGATGGTTCGATACTCCGACGGGTCGTCGCGGAGCCGGTCGCGGGTGCCGTTCCGTACCTTTCCGATGGGGAACTGATGGTGCGCTATCTCGTACGCAATTCGGGAGATGTCTTCGACACATCGATCGATCGCACCACCCCCCCGACACCTCTCTACGATGCTGAGATCGGTCGCGGCGTCGTCTACGCACTGTGGAGCCCGACCGCAAGCACCACGATCACGCTTTCGTTAAGTACCAACAACGAGAGCGTCTTCTCGTACATACGATCTTTCTCCTCCACAGAGGCGGGGAGTACGACCCCCGCATCCCCGAACGAACTCACCATTACCGGCAGGATCGGCCTTACGGACCCGCTCAGTATCGCCTTCTCGCCGGATGGCACGATGTTCGCAGTCCTCGTTGCGGAAGAAAAGGGCTCGGTGCTCTACATCGAACGGGTCGACAGTGGCACCAGGCGACAGGTGTGGTCCTCTCCGTTGCGCGGCCTCACACTGCGATGGGTCGCTCCAAAGAGCATCACCGTGTACACCAATCCGGATGACGATCTCACCGGTGCCGCATGGGCTGTCGATCCTGCGACCGGCGCCTCACAACTTCTCTTGAGCAACAAGTTCGGACTTTCCATCCTCCCGCACGTAAATGAAAAGTTCATACTCTACTCGCAACACACGGAAGCGGGCACGTACTCGCTACGCGTGTTCCACGCCGATGGCAAGGAGGACACCTACCTTTCCTCGCCGACACTCGCTGAGAAGTGCACATGGGGCAGTGTGGCGCGTGACTATGTCTACTGCGCCATCCCCAGGAACATCGACCGAGCGGAATTCATCGGGGGATGGTACCGTGGTGAATTCTCTTCAAGCGACACCCTGTGGCGCTACGATGCGAGGACCGGTGCGGGCAAACGACTCCTTGACCCGGAGGAGGTTGCAGGTATTTCGATCGATATGGTAGACCTTGCGGTTGACCCGACCGACTCGTACCTTCTGTTCCGTGACCGCTCGACCGGCCACCTTTGGTCGCTCGAACTTCCCAATGATATAGCGGCGAACACGGAGTCGGCATCTTCGACCCCGGGATTTTGAAAGACCCCGGTTGGGGGGCCTCAGGATACTTCGGTTTGTTCTCTTGGTTTGAGCACCAGATGGCGATCTTTTCCGTACCCGACCGATTCGGTCATGATGTCGCGATCATCGCTGAACATGCTGTGCACGATCATGCGTTCGTATGCATTCATCGGCACCATTTCCGCACTTGCACGAAAGGTGCGCACACGATCGGCCAACAATCGCGCCTTTTGCTCGATATCCCGTATCCTGTTCAACTGATACCCGTTCACATCGACCATGCACCGCTCGGCATCATCTCCCTGTCGCTCGAGCATACGGCGCAGGATGTGGTTGAGCGCGCGAAGTGTTTCACCTTGGGGGCCTATGAGGAGCTTACTGTCCGCACTCCGTACACTGTACACCTCGTGTCCGCCCACGGTCACAAGCTCAAGCTCGCTCACCTCGACACCCATACGTACGAGCATGTTTTGTATGAGCGATCGTGTTGGGTTCTCTTCCATAAAAATGCTTTGATACTGACTATGATCCTCTAGGCCTCGCGCTCCATGCGCTTTTTCACGTATATCTCTTGCCCGATAGCAAAGATATTACTCGTAACCAGGTAAAGTGCAACTGCCGCACTCGCCACATAGGCGATACCAACCATCATGAGCGGCAAGAAGTACTTCATTTGAAGGTGAAGCGAGCGAGCGAAATCCTCCTGGAACGTCGCATTTTCCTTGCGCGGCCCCGGTGCGGGAAGTGCGAAGTGCGCCTGAAGGTACTGGGTAACGCCGGCAAGCACCGCAAGTGGGACGCTTTTTGCGGCCATGTCAATGATGCCAAGGAAATGCATGTTCACGGTATCCGGTACCGGCACGAAACCGTAGAGCAGATTCGTATCGACATTGGGTAGACCGCCCTTGAAAAAGAGGTAGTAGAGGCCGAAAATGATCGGGAGTTGAATGATGATGGTGAATATGGCGGAGAAGGGATTCACCTGCTTCTCTCGGTAGAGCTCGAGCAGCTTCCTGCCTTGCGTCTCCCGATCGTCTTTGTACTTTTCGCGGAGCTCCTTCATCGGCTCCTCGAGCTCCTTCATGAGCCGCTGCGTGCGAGCCGCCTTGAGCGAGAGCGGAAAGATGAGCACCTTCACGAGCACGGTGAGCAGAATGACCGCGATACCCATGTCGACCCACGGTCCGAGGTCGAGTATACCGATGAGGGCGTTGTAGAGGGGCTCTTTGACCAGCGTGTGAAACAGCTCGCTCATGGTGAGCATTGTACCCTAAACGCTCTCAGAACGCATCTTTTTCGTATCCCGCACCTGTTCAATGAGTGTTCGGCCGACCATGCCGCACACCTCGTCGATGACCATCGCAAGCGGGACCCGTGCCGCAGACGGTCGTAGCATGATCGCGAACTGTACACCATCCAAACGCTCGCAGGGTGAACGCAGCGCGTCGTACACCCTCCTGCGCACAGCATGGCGCATCACCGCACTTTTCCATGCCTTTTTGCTCACCACCACACCGCATGCACACCCTTCGGGGATACGTCGGTAGAGCAGGGTCAGGTACGCCCCGTGCGCCCGTGCGCCCGTGGCAAGCAAGGTGGTAAAGGTGTTGCGGGAAAGACGTTGTTTTTTCTTAAGCATGACGCCATACTACACCAAACCGCACACTCCCTCCACAACGCGCGGTGCGTATGAAAAAGGCCGTTGTTGCGGCCTTTTCATCGGTTATTTTCGCCTGGTCTTCACCGCGAGGCGCTTGCGGCCCTTGGCGCGGCGCTTGCGCACCACACGCTTGCCACCCGGCGTGCGCATGCGCACCAAAAAGCCGTGCGTGGTCGCACGCTTCTTCTTTTTCGGCTGGTATGTTCGTTTGGTTGCCATAGTGTGCAAGACTATAGCACATTGTGGAAAAAAGGAAAGCCCCGGCAAGTGCCGGGGCTACACGAACGTCAACCGATCTTAGGCGTGAAGTATTATGTTTCCGAGCAAAAGAAATACTGTAAGGATCGCTCCTTGTTTGTATTTCCCCATCCAGAAACCAATAACGAACGCCGCAATCAAAAGAACAAATCCAACGAACGGGAGTACGTCGCTCAACCATTGCGTTCCTGCAACATGTTGCGACATACCCAACCCAAGGCCACTCACCAGGGTCTCAAAGAACTCTTCTCCCTGCCAGAGCAGGACCGCGAGTGTGGTTATCAAACCAACCCGGAGTGCATTCTCCTTATCCTTATAGCCCGTGTTCCCACACGGACCGGTCGGTTCGTGGCTGGTATAGTACGCCATGACCATGACAACAGGGATGAGGAGCCACGGGAGCACCCAAGTGAGACTGCCCGGTTCGATCTCATCAATACCGTCTAATTCTGTGATCAGGATGTACCCAAAGTACGCACCCAAAAGCACAATGACCACTCCTACAATCCACGTGATCGGCCTTTTTTGAATCGGACCTGATCCGAGTATGAGTGTGATCACTCCCGCCGTCATTGGGGAGCGTGGCCGAACCATGCGGTACGCCACAACAAGGACGACCACACACAGAATAATCAGAATTTCCACAGTTACACCTCTTTGATCTTCTGGGCGATGTCTTTGAAGTCAATACCTTCAACAAGACCAAGGCCGTTGGACATAACACCTCCTCCGGCACCGCCCGCCATAATGACGATCTTGCCACCCTGTGCCGCAGCCACCAATCCCTCTTTCGCCAACTGAGCGTTCACGAAGCGCAACACGACTTCCGGATCGGGAGCGGAACGGATCATATCGGAAACATCATTGATTCCCCTCGCTTGTGCAGACAGCTTTTGAGCGATATCATATGCGACAGCTTCCGTCTTCCGCATACTTGCTTGCTTCTGGTACATCTCTTCGGCAACATTCTGCATGGCAAGATTGAGATCGTATCCGGTCAAGAGGGTGGTGAGCCTGGCTTCTTGCACATCGATACCCCACGGTATCTCCCCGGTTCCCGTCTTTACCTTTTCATCCAAGGCTTTTTTCAATGCCGTATTGATAGCCTCTTGATTCTGCGTGAGATCGTACGGAGTGCTTCCGCCAAAATACGCGACCAAGGTACCGGTGAAGGTGTCTGTCAATTGACCGAACACGTTCTCAATATTGAGTCGCCGCTCGTGCACGACAACACCTCCCACCATCTCTTCCTGCAATACATCTCCGAAAACATTGAACGCCCTGGTAAGATCGGGGCAGGTGAATGAGATAACGCCGGTCACCCGCATGTTCAGGCGACACCGCATCGGATCATCCTTTTCCGGGTCGAAATTCTCTTTCCCCCCGGTATTGATGAAGAATGGTAACACCTTATCATCGGGCTTCTCATCACTTTTACCAAGCCACACCTTCGAGTAGTCGGCCGGTAGCTCGCGTTGCAGTCGCTCGTTCGGACCGGGACCATAGACTATGTCACAGAACGGCAACAACCAGATTGGCATACCACTCACATTGAAGACCGCTCTCCCGAACACAAGGATGGTTGCTTGTTTGTTCGATGAAATCGATTCGAAACGCCATTTGAGCAAAATTGCCAAAAGTATCAACACTACAACGGATGCAATGAGATACACGTTTCGGTTTGTAACAACCACGTCGTTCGTAAAGAAGCTCGGTATGCTAAAAACCTCTTCCGCACCCCTCGAATCCGGTGCTATTACGAGAAGGGTAGTTGCAAGCACGATGAGCAGGGTCATAAACGCGATCAACACCCCCCAATAGATGCGAAAATTTCTGGCGTATCTTGCTTGATCTTCTCTGTGCCTCAACTCGGCACGTTCTTGTTCTGTTAATCCAGCCATTTTGATCACCTCATTCATTGAACAACCTAGTGAAAATTATAGCACAAACTAACACATATTGTCAACACATTGCACACAAAAACGCAAAGTTCCCAATGGTTCAACAAATAACGTGCGTTCATACACCCTTGCGGTATGTACACCGGTAATCTACACACTCAGACGGCGCGGGGTGTTGTATGAGCACTTTGAACGAAGTGGTGGAGTTTAAGGGGTTACATTCTTCGAGTGTGGGGTTTGAAACCACACAGAGGACAAGGAGTGGGTTGGTATGGTAACACCACACACGGGAACAGGGTGTCTGATGTGATGTAACACAATGATTCGATTATCCCCACACTATCCCCATACTCCCACACGGAAGGGGCGGTCAAGGGAACTGGCGCGCCGGACGTGAGCGCGTATAATACTCCCTGTTATGTCCTCCGTCGTTGATACCAGAAAAGTATGGGAACATGCGCTGGTTGATATTGAGCTTTCCGTGTCGCGTGCCAACTTCAGCACCTGGTTCAAAGGTACGCACATCATAAAAATAGAGGAGGGACCGGTGTTCATGGGGGTGCCGAGCCAATTCTACAAAGACTGGCTCGCCGACAAGCACCACAAGACCATTCTCCGGGCACTGCGCGGTGTATTGCCGGATGTGCGTGCGATCGAATACGTGATCGCACGCGAGGAAAAGCAGATCATTCAGAAAGATGCCAAGGAACCGCGCCGTGCTCCCGCGATGGAGCTCCCACTTGCGGAACATTATGTGAGTCGCAGCGACAACCTCAACCCTCGCTACACCTTCGAAACCTTCGTGGTGGGACCGTTCAACGAGCTCGCGCATGCGGCATCCCAAGCGGTGGTGTCCGAACCGGGCATCACCTACAACCCGCTTTTCATCTACGGCACCACCGGATGCGGCAAGACGCACCTCATGCAGGCGGTCGGCAACCAACTCAAACGACAAGGGAGCCAGCGCAAGATCTACTACACAACAAGTGAACGGTATGGGGCCGATATCGTCGCAGCGCTCCAACAGAACACGATACAGAATGTGAAAGAGAAGTATCGCTCGTACGATGTGCTCATTCTCGACGATGTGCAGTTCCTCTCGGGAAAGGATAAGCTCCAAGAGGAGATATTCCACATATTCAACTCGCTCTACGAGAACAACAAACAGATCATTTTCTCGAGCGATCGACACCCGAGCCATATCACCGATCTCGCCGACCGCCTCAAATCCCGCTTTGCGCAGGGCATGATCGTTGATGTCACCTTACCCGACCACGAATCGCGCATTGCGATCCTGAAGAGCAAGGCCGCTCACAGCAACTTCTTCCTTTCCGACACCTTGGCGCAAGTGATCGCAAGCGAAGTGGAGGGGACGATCCGCGACCTCGAGGGCATCTTGAACCGCGTGGTATGTGAGACACAGCTCAAGAACCGTGAGCTCGACATGGGCGACATTCGTCAGATCGTTAAGAACAATCTACGACCGAAAAAGAGTTTATCCGTCAAAGATCTTGTCGACCGTGTCGCCCGCTACTACGATATCGATGCTGCCATGATCTACGAAAAGACCCGTAAAAAAGAGGTGGTGCGTCCGCGACAGATCATCATGTACCTCATGCGTGAAGACTTCAACATCAGCTACCCCACGATCGGAAACAAGTTGGGGGGCAGAGACCACACCAC
>JAYRSE010000036.1:0-44291 GCA_041920275.1 Minisyncoccota bacterium
CTGACTCCTTCGTTGTGTAATGTGCTGATAATGACTCGATCTTCGTACGTGAGTTGCGTATATGTTGTCCCTTTCTGCATGCACTCCTTAGTTTAATGGAGTGTCCTAGTTCAAGGGTACAGGAAAGCCTTGTCTTGATCCTACTAAGACCCCCGGGTCTTAGACGTGAGATGATATCTGAGCCTTGCTTTCACGCATTTTCCTTGTCCGCATGAAGGTCGCTCATAAACCTGTGGAGATGTTTAGCATAGACCTCGGCATCACAGTGTTCCATAACAAACTCACGTGCACGCTTCCCCATCTCATGTCTTTTCTTATCGTCCGCAAGCATATCAACGATCGCTTTACGGACCGATTCCACATCACCCCTCGGCACAAACACACCATCCTCGCCGTCACGCATATACGGCACGAGCGCTTTGGTCTTTGTAGCTATCACCGCCTTACCACTTGCCCGTGCTTCGATGAGAGCATAGGTGCCGCTGCTGTCGTTGTATTCCGGCTTAACTTGCAATGTAATGACCACACACTTTGCACGCGCATAGAGATCTTGTATCTCTTCGTGGGTATACAAGCGCACACTCACATTTTCCGGCAAGGGTCCCAACTGTGCAATGCGCTCGGGCTTTGATGCTATCTTTAATTGAACCGGCAACCCGCGCACCGCCTCGATGAGCGTTTTGAAGTCGCGCCCCAGATCAAGACCGACCGAGGTGATATAATTTTCCTCCGGCGCTTCTTTCGGTTTAAAGAAGTCGGTGTCCACTCCTTCGTATAAAAAGTGAATGTGAGGCGCCATGTGTGGAAACATTTTTCGCAAATCATCTTCTTCTGATTGTGAAAGTGCCACAATGCCGTCCGCCTTGGATACCGCCCACTTAAAAACCTTGCGCCTGAAGCTTTTCGCATCTGCAATGGTGCCAGTGATATTGGCATCGTAGATAACCCATTTGGGACGGCGAATACCGAGTATTGCTTTCAAAAGCAGCGCGCCGTATGCACCACCTGCAAAGATTATGTCGTAGCGCATCATTACAGGAAAAAATGGGACATGCATCCACCAAATATTAAAGATTCTTCGCCAGATATAAACCATACGTGGACCCAGGTACTGTTCGGGCTCTAGGTATGCCGTTTCCACATCATATTTCCGCAAGCGAAACATGCCGATAAAATGATTGTCATGCCCCTTGCCATGCAAAATCTTTTGCTCCTGCTCTCTACGTGGTCGACTGTACAAAAAAAGGATTTTCATATCTACATTCAGCATATATACAATACCAGTGTAATAGCACAACACGAAAGGTCGCAAATACCCACGCTACCCCATCCACCTCCGCCACCACAAACCAAAGACGAGAAGCGACCATATTTTTTTTCGGTGATCGTGCGCACCTTCCCTGTGCTCTTGGATCAGTTGCGCAACATACTCGGGATCGAAAAAGCCCATGCACCTAAGCGAACTCTTGCTCAACACATCGTCCACAAGGGGCATGAGCGGTCCTCTGAGCCACGCCCCAACAGGCATCCCAAAACCTTTTTTCTTGCGATAAATGATATCTTTCGGAAGCTTCCTTTCCATGAGCTTTTTTAAAATATACTTGCGCTCGAGTCCGCGAAACTTGAAATGCGTCGGCAAATGATTGGCAAGGTCGACAACGTGTGTATCCAAAAAAGGGGCGCGTGCTTCAAGCGCGTGCGCCATACTTGCCCTGTCCACCTTCACCAATACCTGGTCCATCATGTACATACGCTGGTACAGATATCCAAGGTGGTCGTACCTGTCCACAGAGTCAACTTCGGCAACATAACGATTAATATCTTCAAACACACGCATATCTTCTACCCCCCTCCACACTTGCGGTGCAAAAAGACCCGCGCGCTCATTTGCATCAAAGGCTCCAAGCCAGCGCTGATGTCGATACCGTGCATCTCCTTCAAAATCACGCGTAAACTTCTTGAGCCTGAAATCAAGACTCATGTTGCGGTGGGAGGTGGGCAAGTGTTCTATACCGTATCTCACCAGATCCCGAACAGACTGAGGGACGTGTGTGTAAAGTGCAACAAATCGCTCTGCCAGAAACGTATCGTACCCACAAAAGAGCTCATCACCTCCGTCACCACCCAACGCCACCGTGACATACTCACGGGTAAACCGCGAGAGCAGTGCCGTGGGCACAATGGAAGCATCGGCCATGGGTTCATCTAACATCTCTCCAACAGAAGGGACGAGGTTGAGACAATCACGTTCACTGAGCATCTCCGTGTGGTGTTCCGTGCCCAAATGGTTCGCAACCAGCTCCGCGAAGACAGACTCATCAAACGATGATTCCTCAAAACCGATCGAAAAGGTCTTTACTTTCGTACTGCTCGATTGCACCGCATAGTAGGCAACGGCACTGCTGTCGATACCTCCGGAAAGAAAGATACCTAAAGGCACATCGGCAACAAGACGAGTTCGTGTTGCTTCAGTGAGCGCTGCATCCAAAGCAACCTGACTTTCTTTAAAAGACAGGGCTGTTTTAGGTTGAAACGTTGGTTTCCAAAACTGCTCCTTCTTGGCTTCTTTTCCATCCCACTCTAAATATGTTCCCGGCTCGAGTTTATACGTGTCTTTGAATATGGCGTGAGGGGTTGGTACATATTCGTAGAGAAAGTACTTGTTGAGTGAGACAGGGTCAATCTCCTTTCTAAAGACAGGATGCGCCATGAGTGCCTTCAGTTCCGAGCCAAACAGCAGAGTATTGCCCTGCACACTCCAATAGAGTGGCTTTTTTCCCATCCTATCGCGCGCAAGATATACACGCTCGGTTTTCGTGTCAAAGAGTGCTATCGCAAACATACCTTCGAGCTGCGCAAATACCTTCGGCCCAAGCTCCTCATAGAGGTGCAAAATCACTTCCGTGTCACTCCCCCCACGGAACGTGTGCTTATGCGTGAGCGTGCCGCGCAGTGACGCAAAATTGTACACTTCACCATTAAACGCTATCCAGGCGGTAGCATCTTCGTTACTCATGGGCTGATGACCGGCAGGTGAAAGATCAATGATGGAAAGCCGCCGCTGCGCGAGACCAACGCTACCGGAAATCTTTTTTGTTGGAAAAACTCGCACGCCCGCATCATCAGGACCCCGATGCGCAAGCATATCATTCATACGTGCAAGCACACTCTTGTCTCCCACACCTACATATCCTGTTATTCCACACATAGAATCGCGTTACTTAGTGTACGTTGGTGTGTTCGTGCTGGACTTTCCTCTGATGATGTGTGAGGATGGTACTGTTTACGGACCGCTGCGCAAACGTCCATCACCACCACCGCACACCATGCGCATACAAGACAGTATATCCTATATCACCAGACACAGAAACGTAGTCTTACTGTGCACCACGGGAACCTTGGTCGCCCTGCTTTACTTTCTCCTCGCGCTCTTTTTCGGGACTCACGGTCCGTCATATCCGGTGATCGACGGTGAGGAGGATTCGGCAGAATACATATACCTCGCCGAACACCTCCTTGAGGGTCGCGGGTTTACTCTCTCCCATGTGCCACCCCACATACCGGAGAGTTTTCGGGTACCCGGGTATCCCTTCTTCGTGGCGCTCATACTCGGGGTGTACCACTCACCGGTCTTGGTCGTGATTGTGCAATGTTTTTTGTTCGGGGGTATTGCCGGTCTTGTGTTTCTCATCGGCTCGCAGTGGCACAGTACGCGCGCGGGTTACGTTGCGGCCGCACTTTCTATCGTAAATCCTTCGCTCTTGTTCCACACCTCCATTATCGCGTCCGAAACACTGTTCATCTTTTTACTCCTCCTTGCGACCTACCTGTGGTTCGACCTACACTTTGGCAAGGCACAAAAGCGTGTTGCATTCTTTGTGGGTACGCTCATCGGTGCAACGATCTTGATACGCGTCATTGGAATCTTGCTCCCGCTAGCATTCATCCTTATTTCTTGCATCGCATCATATTCGATTCTCCGTGCGGACGTACAAGCGTGGAAGCGACTGCTTGTCATCTGGTTCTTGTTCCTCTATGGCGCAGCACTTATCGCGACACCGTGGCTCGTACGCAACATCGTCGTCTACAACGAAGCATCATTCTCGCAAACCGGCACCATCAACATGTGGTACTTCTACATACCACAGATCATATCGGACAGCCGTAACATCGATGTGGCACAGGCAAGGGCGGAGTTCATTCCTGAACACCTCCTCCGTGGCATGGAGCGCACCAACGGACCGCAGTTCCCGCTCCGGCAATTGGACGCGCATGCGACGCTACAGCATGAAATACATGCATACTTTGCCGCGCACCTGCCGGAATACCTGTGGGGACACCTCCTGCGCTCATCAACGCTCATCTTTGTGGACAGCTTCCGTGACACCGCCATGCTCTTTGGCGTCTCGGCCGGTAACTACAACGTCTTGCCGCGCGAGGTCGTAACTACGCTCAGAAATGGAGACTACACCACTCTTCCACAAACGATGTGGTCGTATGTCCGAGAACGCAACACGAGCGCCCTGCTCTCACTTACGAGCTTCGCACTATGGGTAACGTTTTTGCTGTCGAGCATGCTGGGAGCCTTCGCCCTCTGGCGCAGTTTACCTCGTTATAAAGCTATAACCATCGCACTTTACTGTCTTGGCATAGCATGCTATTTTGCAGTCTTGAGCGGACCGCTCGCCTTGCCCCGCTTCCGACTCCCCATCGAACCGTTCGTGTTTATCCTCTCGGCTCCGCTCTTTCTCGTTGCTTTCGACATCGTTCGTGCAAGAGTCTCGTGCAAAGAACCCGCAATACTTGCGGAACGTGCGTAGAGCCCGTTTACCGTACCACCATCCAGGATAGTTACGTGTGGCTTTCCTTTTGCACCATGTCGGGCATTACACGCTCTGGGGCAACATCACCCGCTCGATGAAAATTGATCTTCTCCTTCACCACGTAGGGTGCTTTATTCTGCGATTCGTAGTAAATGCGCATCAATATCTCCGCAAGGATTCCCATGCCGATGAATTGCACGCCGACGATAACAAGCAGAGCCGACAGCGTCGGCAGTGGTGTCGAGATAAGACTCATGTGGTGAAAAAGCCGTAGGTATACCCCGACCGTCCCGGCAAGCACCCCGAACCCGAGCGAAATGAAGCCCACCATGCCAAAGAAATGTATCGGCCTGTTCATATAACGATGCAGAAAGCGTATGAGGAGCAAATCGAGCAACACACGGAACGTGCGCGAAATACCGTAGTTGCTCTTCCCGAATTTGCGCGGACGGTGATTGACCTCTATCTCCGCCACTCGCGCACCGCGCCACGAAGCGTACGCGGGAATGAAGCGGTGCATCTCTCCATAAAGGAGCGTACCATGCAAAATATCCGCGCGGTATGCTTTAAGCGTGCACCCGTAGTCGTTCAGATGTGTTTTCGTAATGTGCGAGATGAGTTTGTTCGCAAGATACGATGGCATCTTACGCGTGAGCACATTGCCCTGCCATCGGTCCTTGCGCCACCCTGACACAACATCGTACCCCTCCTCAAGCTTGTCGAGGAGCCGAGGTATATCCGCAGGATCGTTCTCGAGGTCACTGTCAATAGGCACAAGGATGGTGCCTGTCGCGTGGTCGATACCTGCTCGCAATGCCGCAGTTTGACCGGCATTCACACGAAAATCGATGACCTTGAGGTGTTTGCGCACCTTGGCATGCTCACGCAAGACATGTACACTCTCATCTCGGGACCCATCATTGACAGCTATAACCTCATACTCATGGGGGAGTGCCCGCAGTGTGGCATCAAGTTCGTCGAGGAGCTGCGGGATGCTCCTTGCTTCATTGTACACGGGGAGGATGATGGATAATTTGTGGGGCATAATTTACTGGTCGTTTTGCAGTACGGAGACGTTTTCTTCTTGCGGTACTGACCGAAAAATATACAGACGGTAAATCGTGTAGTTCATTATTGCAAGCGTACCGATCACTAAACACTGCGCCGCAAGGTACCACACGTGCAGGTAGTCTACCAGCACATGCATTAAAAGGATATTTAACGCGAGGTTGAGTACGGAATTAGCTAAAAACAGCCCCATTTTTATCGTTGTCTTCTCGCGTTCCAGATCACGAAACGCCCAAAGTTTCTGGAGAAAGAAATTCGTGAAGAAAGAGAGACAATAAGCGACGAACGAGGATAGGAGATAGTAAATCCCGGCCTGCTCTGTAAGCACCCACAGGGTCGATAGACTCACAACTGCGGATATACCACCGGAAATGGCAAATTTTGCAATTCTGCGACCATGTCGTATGTTCGGTAGTATGGCCATATGTCATTCAACGTTATTCACCATGTGTCTGGAATGTGATTAAATCGGGCATCTACTATTTCACCACCACGTACGTGGGAGAAAAGTCACGATAGAACCAATTCCGAAGAATGTTCTCATCAAAGTACGTAAACTGATTCCACTCCCCCTTCCGCTGCTCAATTCTCAATAACACATGATCGTATTCTTGTACGATGCTTGGGTTCTTCTCAAAGTCTTTTGTGGAAAGATACCGTGCGTCAAGCGGTACCCTATCATCAGGTAAGGGGGTAGCATACATCTCACGATAAAGAGGAATGTCTCCGAATCCCCAATATTTTGCAAACGCGCGATACGCTTCTTTTGTGTGAGGATATCCTAAAAGATACATATTCACAATAAGGACCGATGAACCCGACCCTTGTAGGTCGAGTGCGGTCTGTATCGCCTCGAGCTCCACTGGACCTTTCGCGAAAATATGTATCCATAAGCCAACATGTACAAGATGAAATACAACGTAGCATGAGAACAGTGTATTGAGGACGACGCGAGAATATCTTTTTATTTGAGAGGGTTTCTCTTCACAGTAGAGTACAAACGCATATATACAAGCTAGAATGAGAGAAAGTAATGTGGGCAAATTATACCTCCCCTCATGATGTGCAGCGGGTGCAAAAAGTAAGAAGTTCATGATGCCTGGCAGGAGCAACATCCAGAACACCCATGATCTTGCTATGCCCTTTCGCCACAACAAGGCGACAAGTGCAAGAAAGGCAATGACTATCGGCATTTGGTTAACAAAAAGCTGGGTGAGGTAGAAATCAAAGGAGGTATCAGTGAGCACAAATGGATTCTGTGCATCGCCAATGTTGTGTAAGGGCTCACCAATCCCCATAAAACTTATGATGCGAAAAAAAGCATGGGGATGCCACCAAATAATTAGGAGAAATGCTACACTTAACCACCCACCCAAGTAAAGGAATCCTTGTAACAATTGCCTGCTCCTATCCTTCCACATCCTCCAAAGGACTGGAAGCCACATACTCAGGAACAATATGCTAAAGTAACTTACCCCAAACGATACCGCCGTCGCGACTCCGTGTATGACCCAAAGCGAGCGCTTAGAGCCGCCTGTCTCAACTATACGCACCAGTGTATAGAGCTGTAGAAAGAGGCACGGAATAACATACGACCAGTGGATCGCAAAATGTGAGTACTGGAAGTAAAAATAATTTATCCCAACAAATACCGGTGCGAGGTATGGAAGGTACCGTGATCGTGTAGGATTGAGGGTAACCGTATCAAACAGTTTGTACAGCACCACCAAGCCGAGCGCCATGGACAAGAGTCCTGTTGCGCGAATCCAAAGCAGTATTCCACCCCAATCCCAAAGGATGTATCGTTTATACTCTTCAGCGGTCTGTACCACTCCCGTGAGATACTTCCACACAAAGTCAGCTGCAACTCCGGGCAGATCAGCAACAACAAACATGGGACCATAATATTGCATCTCTCGGTTTCGAAAAGCCAGCAGGTTCTTTTCGTTCAAAACACGGAGTGCGCTATTTACAGAGACCTGTTCATCACCCACATGCGTAATATGTAAGGGTGGTTGCTGTGCTCCATACTGTATGCCTGGAATATGGAATGCAATCCATACCACCAACAATAGCGCGGGCACTAAAAAGCTTCCATGGCGACGAAGGTGCGTGACTAAGGGTACGTGTTTGAAAGATGAAAATAGCTTCATGAACGTAGTGGGAACATCATTTTTTTCGAAGTATCAAATAATACTCTCTCCGAAGGACGGGGATGTGGTATGCAAGGAATACGGAAAGGAGGTACAGGGGTTTCCAAGAATAATACTCGCCAATGTAGAAAAGACCCACGGGCTCAAGAGAATCCAAGCCCTCAAACTCTTCTCTGCTCTCCAGTCTCAAAAGTTTGAGTATCGCCTTGGGCGGATATGGCTTTACGTGTCCAAATGTCTCCCAGAACTTTTTCGTGACCTCCTCGGAGGCAAGGATGAGATGTCCGCCCTGCTTGAGCACGCGCGCACTCTCGGTTAAAAGTGTATACGCAGAAGGGATATCTACGTGCTCTATCACGTTATGACAATGCACAACATCGAACTCTGTGTCGGGGAAAGGGAGCTCCGTTGCGCTCGCTCTCAACACGTGAAAACCCTCCTTGTGCAGTCGCTCGATCACACGCGTGTTGGTGTCGACACCCCACAAGAGATCTTTGTCGTGGCGTAAAAACTCCCCCTCGCCACATCCCAGATCAAGAGTGCGCTTACCTTTGCAGTAAAATTCGTACACGAAACTTTTTCGCGCAAGACGCGCTTGAAGTATGAACAGAAAGCTTGGAATATAGTTGCTGATCCTCATGTGCCCGAATGTACCATCTTCCACACACTGTTAATGGTGGTTATGTTTCGTAATTGTGCCTCAACATATTCTTTTGCCTCCTTAAGCATTCGCGTCCGCTCTTCACTATCGCTAAGGGCTTTGGAAATCAATACACAAAAACGCTCACTGCTCTCACCTTGCTTCCAGACTAAACCCCGTTCACCGTTCTCACCCAATGACTCAAGTATGCCTTCCACATTACTTCCAACCACCGGAACATTGAGGTACATTGCCTCCCACAAAACGACCCCCAGTGCCTCCGCTTTTGAAATTAGAACGAAAACATCGGCATCTTGGTAATAATTCCAAATATCCTTACGTTCCACATACCCTGGAAAGAACACTCTATCAGCCACACCGAGACCTCTTGATTGTTCTTGCAATTCAACCAACATGCTCCCACGTCCCAGTGCAAACAGGACATACCCTGGTCCCAGAGCCGCAAAATGCCGAAGTAATTCGGGATAGTTCTTCTCCACTTCAAGGCGTGCAACGGTAAGTAAAATTTTGGTATCTATTGAAATGTTGTATTGTGCTCGTATGACTCCCTGTCTTGACGCTTTAATATCCCTGACGTCACGATCTATGGTGTTCATGGAAAACACACTCACATGCGCCGACGAAACCCCGATCGAGAGAAGATAGGAGCGCAGTGTTTGATTGATAGTGAAATAGTGGTCAACTAACCCATGAAAGCAATGCTCTAATAATGCTATATACAGCCCTTTAACTGCTCCGAATTTTCTTGTCCGAGCATAAATGGTCGGTTGATTATTGATACTCATCACAAGGAGACCCCCAAACAAACGCTTCGCGATTCGCGCGCCTAGCACTGTTCCAAAATCACCAACCACCCACACATCAGGTCGAACACCGTACTTCCATGCCACGAAGGGTATACGCACTATCGACGTAAAATCCAATAGAGGCTTGCAATGTTTCAAATATGTTTTTATGTGAGCAGTTCGGTACTGTCCATCAAGAACCACGTAGCGAACGTGCGCATAGGAAAAGAAAAAGAATGAGTTCAAATCCGCATTCATCCTGTCTCGCTCTAACTTTTCATGAAGCTCGTGAAAGCTGTTCTGAAAGATGTTACGCCAATCGTGGTTGGCGTAAAATATTAACAGTGATCTTTCTTGATTTTTCATAAGCCAGAACGCAGCGAAACGCCATGAGCATGCCCTCTCCTTTGTTGCACAACTACATCAACCTATCCTTCCACGTCTTGGGCGTCTTCTCGGATATGATCTCGAGCGGTAAGTGATATTCGAACGGCCTTGCTCCACGTCGCCGGATATATGCTATCGTTTCAGCAATTCCATCCTCTAATGTACACGTCGTATTGTAATCAAGTATTCTGCGTGCTTTGTCTGCGGAACATGTCGCGTACCGTACTTCCTGTGGGCGGTCCGCCATGTAGATCGGGTCGAGTTTGAACTTAAGTTGGTCTGCGATCACTTGCGCAAGTTCGTTTATCGTCACGAATTCCTCATCCGGACCTATGTTGATAATCTCGCCGTTCACCGGTGCGGTCACTACGCGCGCAAGTGGCAACACATCGTCCTGGACGAAAGAGAAGCATCGCTTCTGCTCTCCATTACCGTAGATGATCGGCTGGTTGCCTTGCAACATGCGGTTTATCATGATAGATGCCACATTCCGGTACGGGTCGTCATACTTCTGCCGTGGACCGATGATGTTGTGCGGCACCGCGATCACATACTCCATGCCGTGCGTTTCCGCAAGGTTTCGTAACATCTGTTCGCTCGCCACCTTCCCGATCCCGTACGGGTCCTGGGGAAGTGTCTGCATATCCTCATGGAACGGCACTTGCTGCTCACCGTACCGCGCCATGGAGCTGCAATAGACAAAGCGTCGCACATTGTTGCGGATTGCGGCAGTTATTATCGACGTCGATGCACCGACGATGTGCTGGGTTACAAGGAAGGGTGAGAACACCGAGAACCCTTCATACGCGGTCGCCGCGGTGTGATAAATCATATCCACATCCTTAGTGATCTCCACCACCTTCTCGTGGTCCAAAAGGTCCACCTCGTAGAATGTTGCTGCCTCAGGCACGTTGTCCTTGTAACCGCCAAGGAGATTATCGCACCCCCGCACATCATACCCCTCGGCAAGAAAATGATCTGCAAGGTGGCTGCCGAGAAAGCCCGCGATGCCGGTTATGAATATCGTTTCTTTCTTTGTCTTTACTTTGTCGTACTTGGTGTGTTTATTTGTCATGATAGTTTGTTCAGTACTGGTAAGATCGGTGCGACAACATGTTCGGGTGACAAAGTCTCACGCGCAAGCACATATGCCGCCTCGCCGACCCTCATGCGCAACGCAGCATCACAGGAAAGCTCAATAATCACTCGAGCAAGGTCAGCCGAGTCCGCGTGTCTACATAATATAATATTCTCGCGATCAGTGAAAGCTTCTCGAATTGCCGGCGTGTCTGCAGTGATGACCGCCTTGCCCATAGCGACCGCCTCGAACACTTTGTTTGGAATTACCCGCTGCGTTTTTGGGGTATCGCCGAAGACGCCAAGCACAATATCCGCTTCACCAACATACTCAGGCACACGCTCCGGATCAACACGCCCCGTAAAAGTGACTCCTCTCGAAAGCCCCCTAGCATTGATTTCGCGCTCATACGCCGCAACATGTTCTACACTACCACCAACGACACGGAGGTGAATGTTCGTCACTTCCTTCAAATACGAAACGGCTTCAAGAATATACGGAATGCCTTGTAGTGGAACAAACGATCCATGGAACTGTACTAACACACGCCCATCAGTACGGACAGGAGCTGTTATTTTCTGAAAACGTGTAGTGTCGGACCCGATGAAGACACGAATGCATTTTTTTGGATCGACTTGATAGAGCTCCTGGAAATATCGCACATGTTGCTCTGTATCAAAAAGACACAAGTCGGCAAGTAGGGTGCTAGCGTGGTCAAGAAACCTATCCCACAACGCGCCCAAACTGCCTTGCGGATACTTTTTCCGATCGAATACATTGCTGTCATAAAAAGAAATGAATGCATCGTATATGATTGGTCCCCTGAAGAGCAATCGTGCGACGGGCATGACTGTTGGTCCTGGAAAGGCCACGAACAGTGCATCGAAGTCGCGCCTTGGCAGCGCAAGGTAGCTTCGTACAAGCGCGAAGTACTTCCGGAAACGCCCATACAGGCACGGATTGACACGGCACTCGGTTACCCGCACACCGGAGCATCGCAAGCCCTCGAGCAGTATCTTGTTGCGCGAGTACTCAGGGTCATAGATGCCAAAAAAGCATATGTGTTTCGGCATTGCTTGCTCACCGCTTTGCTGTACTGCAGACATAGAGTATCTGATGACCGAAAAGATTCTTATGCAAATTCTTTACAAACGGCATGAGTCCAAAAAACGAAAAGCCGTTGGACGCCACACTCTCTTCAACGACGAGCCCTTGTGCAGAGAGCCACTCAAGAAAATCAATATGCGACCAGAAGCGCACATGCTCGCTCGGGTGGTGTACCCACTGAGTAAAAAATCTCCCTGCGAACATGAGGTGGAACCGATACCGGTAAAACGCACTATTGGGGACTGTGATCAAAAAACGAGTCGTGTGTGGCTTGAGCATGGCGAGCACCTCCTCCGGGTTCGTAATATGCTCCAACACCTCGCTCAAGATAATGTAATCGTACGTAGCAAGTGGCGACGTGTCAGGGTGCTCCAGATCCAAGGTGTATGTGATAAAAGTGTGCTCCGCGTACAAGGCGAGTACGACCTTCGATATGTCGGCAACCTCCACCTTCACACCTTTGTCACGAAGTACTAGCGGTAAACGCGAGTTACCACAACCCACATCAAGGACCCGAGCGCCAGATGGGATGCGTTCAAACATCAATTCCTCGCGCTCTTTCAACTTCTCATTGATGGCAAGCCCTCGATGCAACCAGTACGCATCGTAGTCTATCTTCTCCACATGCTTGAAATCCGGTTGTCGTGTGCCTTGGAACATAGAATGATTTATCTACACTGCTGTTATAGAAATACCACGAAAACACCATCACAGTCTACCACATTCTTCAAAAATCCGTCCAACCAGCGTAGAAAGACCGTGGTGTTCCCGCACGTACGCTGCAAGCTCATCACCCGCCTTTTGCCGCTCCGCCATACTCCACGAAAGGACGTCGCACACGATTCCGAGGACCTCGCCGTCGACACGAGGCACGCACTCAGAACAAACCTCGCGCATGACCGCCTTACCTGCCTCATTTGTAGTAACTACAGGCACTCCGCACGCCATCGCCTCCAACACCGCCTTATCCAGACTCCCCGTTTCGCTCATACTCACGAACACTGATGCTTGGTGTAGCACCTCGACGACGCGCTCATGGCGCACCCCCCCCGCAAACACACGGTCCAAATCGAAACCCTGCTGTTTTGCATACACACGACACCCTCGTTCATACTCCCGGTCGATGTCGGTCACCGCACTCCCAACGATGCAGAGTTCGACATCGGGACATTGCTCACGGACACGCTTCGCCACATCAATCACGCCCATAATGTTCTTACTGCGCGTAATGCGACCTACCGTGACGATGCGGCGCTCACGCTCCGTCGTGGGCGAACCCGGATTGAATGATCGCGTATCGATGCCGTGTCCGATGATGCGGACTTTGGAAGATTGAATACGAAAGCTCTCCTTGCTTGCGGTGAATATGATATCCGCAAACCATGTCGCCAGACGTAACCACCCCGTGACCGACTTGTGAGTATACCACAATCCCACCCTCTTTCGCATCAGTCGCCACAGTGGCGCCCCCAATACCACGTATTCTGGGTTCATATGCACGAATACAACGTCATAGTGCTCACGTTCACGCCAGATAGTGGCGTAAAAGCGGGAAAGGTAGCGAAGACGGGTTATGATGTGGCGAGGGGTACGTGGTAGCCAGAGTGTATCTGGGTCACGGAATGTTGTGTTGCACGGCCCCACCCCATCCGCCAACACTCGGTACTCGAGCAAACCCCCTTTGGGACGGGGGGAAGACGTGCTACCCTTCTTTCCAAGTGAATACACCGTCGCATTCTTTGGAAGTTCACACTTCCCTTCCTTTAAGCAAATGACCGTCACCCACTCACACCGTTCCCCAAACTCAGTAAGCCAGTGATGAAAAAAACCGAGTGTCGGGTCCTCACTATCAACAACCTGGGTCACAATGAGTAATCGCATAGATACATCACGCAGGGCCGTTTCGCCACTCATCGCACAGACCCCTGTTTAATGTCGACTGTGCGTCTGTTCGTCCCTGGCGATTATGACCAACCTGCATAACCACCTCAAGCGGCCCCTCTTCCGGCACGACTTTTGCAACAGTGTTCCGTTTGAAAATAACAGAGTAAATGAGGAACGATTCTATGGCAACAAGCGCACTCGCACATGCTTGAGCAAAAGTGGGCCATAGGCCCACATACTCCACGAACACAATCATCAGCCCCAGATTCATGAAGAAATTCAAGACCGCGACCGAAAAGAACGCGGACATTTGCCGACGCACGCGATCGACACTCGCATCACGGAACGTCCAAAACTTCTGTAGCACAAAACTAATGAAAAACGACAAAAGAAAGCCCGTCAATGTGGCAACACGATACCACACATCAAAAAGGTGTGTGAGAACAAAGACGACACCAATATGCACCGCCGCTCCTGTGCCACCCGCAAGGAGGTAGCGGACGAGTTTATACTCGACGAAGGATAGTACTTTGCGCACCATTACCCAATATAATACCACACTATCAACCATACAGGTTGGCTACTTAACGAACCAATTGTACTTGGCGATATGCCAGATTGCAGCGACACCATCCCTCCAGGTAATCTTTTTTCCCTCGCCATAAGTGCGCCCATAGTACGAAATACCAACTTCGTAGACACGCCACTTCCCCTGCGCCACCCGCGCCGTTATCTCCGGCTCGATGCCAAAGCGCGTCGCATGGAGTCGGTGTCTGAAAGAGTCGAGACATGTGCGAGTGAACATCTTGTAGCAGGTCTCCATATCGCTCAGATTGAGCCCGGTTATCATATTTGAAAACAGCGTGAGGAACTTATTCCCGACATAATGATACATGTAGAGCACCCGATGTGGGTCACCGCCCACGAACCGAGAACCGTACACCACATCCGCATTGCTGCTCAGGATTGGCTTCAGCAGTCGCACGTACTCATGCGGGTCGTACTCTAGGTCGGCGTCTTGAATCACGACGACGTCGCCTGTTGCGTGAGAAAACCCTTCTCGAAGTGCGGACCCTTTGCCATCGTTCTTTTCTTTGTAGATGACCCGATGCTTCTTTTCATACCGCCGCAATTTTTTGCGCGTTCCGTCCGTTGAGAAGTCATCCACAAGCACAAGTTCCTTCGTGAGCCCACACGTATCGACCGACTCGACGAGCGCAATGAGCGCATCGATGGTATCTACCTCATTGTAGATTGGAATAACAATCGATAAGGTTCGAAACGGCAAGGTTGCTGGGGTATACTTGGTGCTCATGAAAAAGGTTTATGTGGTCGAAGTAACGCGCTTGTGTAAGAATCCTACTTCCGCAGGATTATCGCACCATACACACCCTCTAACAGGTCGAGGTCTTTCCCGCTCTGTAGAAGGAGCGCATTGTTCTTTGCTTCTATTGCCGCAAAGATGCGCGCGCCTTCCGTATCACCGGCGTGCTTTTTGTAGAACTTAGAAAATGCGGCCAGGTCCTTGGGGAAACAGTGCCCACCCGCACCCCTTCCCTTTTTCGCCCCCTTGTGTCCGCTGCTGTCCACAATGCGGGTATGCCCTTCGCCGATTCGCGGGTCGGCGGCCATGGCTTCACGCACCGCCTCGAAGTCGGCATTGACTGCGCGTGCGATGTCGTAAAGTGCATTCATGTACACGAGCTTAAGCGTGAGGAACACATTGCCCCCGTATTTTATGAGCTCCGCCTCACGCGAGGTGCACACTTTGCAGTATGGTGCGACGGGGAGCACCGAGAGCACGAGCTCCGCGGCCTTTTTGTATTTCGCGGTCTTTTTCGGCATACCCACAATGTTGCGTGCCGGCTCCGCCGTATCTTGCGCTGCACACTTTTCACGCAGAAACTCCGGAGAATGAAGAACGATACGGTCGGGCACGAGTTCTTGCAACAACTCGGTAGTGCCGGGAAGCATAGTGGACTTGATGACCGCGACCTTGCCTTTACCCACAAGTGGCAACACGGCGCGCAAAAGACTGTCGTCGAAACCTTTTGGAGTGGTGGGGGTGGGTACGGCAATGAAGACGATGTCGCAATCAGCGACCGCCTCTTTGTTCGCTCGGTATGGTTCTTCGAGGGCGTACCGCACACAGGTGAAGCCGCGAGACTCGAAATCGTCCGCCATGTGCTTACCGATAAAGCCCTGGCCAATAAAGCCGATGCGCGGTGTGGGGTTCGTCATAGCGATGCTGTGTTTTGTCTAAGATAACTACGCCATAGTATCACATGCCGAATGGGTATGGTATCCCACGCCTTTCTCATACCCTTCACAACCCCGCAATGGTCTTGCCTTGTTCTCCATACGATCGCTTCCTGCTCCGTGTCCAGCGAAAATCTACCGCGCATGTTCGAACTTCTGTGACAGAAACACCTCGAAGGTACGATCACGCTCAAGCTCGTGGGGGCGCAAGATAAAAGGGGCCACATCCCGCGCCAGAGCGTCCATGTCGAATGTTACCACTCGTTGAGACACTTTTTCGAGAAAAATTATAAGGGCTCAGACCGGTGACCGATCGAACAAAATCCCAATCGGGCTCCGTGCTCCCGTATAAAAAGCTTACATCGAAGAGATCTCTTCCTCGTTCCCGCGTACGCTCCGCGATCGCAAGCAATTTCTGCGCAAGTATTACCGCCGGTGAGTTTACCCGTATTGTTCGATACACACCAAAACCGCATTTTACACCGCCACACAATAGAAGACCGAGGCGTCCCGTGTATAGTATCGTGGGAACCAAGCGCCGGAAAATCAGGTATTGCGTGCGATGCGACCCATGGTGTTAGTACCGGATGTTCACATGGGGATGGTGTCACCTGCCCGAAGAGGACCTACACCAACCCCACGAGCACCCGTGCCAACTTTTCCGGGTCGTGCCGGATGAACGAACGCGCAAGCGCGTCACCCTTTACCCTTTTCGCCGGCATGTGAGCGAGTATGTCTGCGGAAACCATTACAACCCCCTTCGGGCGATCCGTCCCCACTCGCACCGGTTCTCCCTCATCAACATACTTCTTGAGCAACTTCGCGGGTGGAAGCGCGTCCGCGTACACGACCGTGTCGAAAAGCTGTGCGCCCACCATGCGAGCGAACACCTCAAGGTACCCGCTCACCGAAAGCCCGTCGGTCTGGCCGTACTTGTTCATAAGCGGCGCCACAAAGACCTTGCGGGCCTTGCTGCGACGCAGCGCCTCGGGCATACCGTCGACAAGCAGGTTCGGAAGGAGTGAGGTATAGAGGTCACCCGGTCCCACCACGATCAGGTCCGCCTCCTTCACCGCGTGGCGCACCATGGGATTGAGCGCTACCTTCGGCCGGAGCTCCACCCTTGCCACACCGAAGCGCGATATATGCTGATAGTCGTCGACCGCATGCTCGCCTTTCAGTACTTTGCCGTTTTGGAGCTTCATGTAGAGATGCATCCGTTCGAGCGATACCGGGAGGACCTTGCCGCGGATCTTCAAAATATCGCCCGCATGACTTATCGCATGGACGATGGAGCCGGTCACCTGTTCGAGGCCCGAGAGAACGAGGTTGCCGAGCGTGTGCCCCTTAAGCGTTCCCGCACTGAAACGGTGGGTGAAAAGCGCACGCATCGTGTCTCCCGCTTCGGAAAGAGCGACCAGGCATTGTCGCACATCGCCCGGTGGCAACACGCCAAGTTCGTCGCGCAACACACCGGTCGAGCCACCGTCGTCCGCCATGGTGACGACCGCGGTGATGTCGACCTCGTGCCGCTTCAAGCCCGAGAGGAGCGCAAAGTGCCCCGTGCCACCCCCAATGGTCACCACCTTGGGGCGCTTTTGTGGGTTCGTAGATCTATGATCCTTCATGCGAAGGTACTATACAGCACTCGAGACTTTTTTTATACGTCGCGATGTAGTCATCCGGTGTCGGCAAAAGGCGCACGGTCTCCGTGCCGGAACGAGCCAGCCGCTCGCGAAGCGCTCGGTCGGTCGCAAGACGCGCGAGTGCTCGTGCAAAAGCACTCGCGTCACCGACCGGGACCACAAGACCGTTCTCACCATCGCGTACCACCTCTCCGGCACAACCGACGTCGGTCATCACAAGTGGCGTGCCGGCCGCAAGCGCTTCGATGCACACCCTCCCCCACCCTTCGTAGTTGCTCGAGAGCGCATAGATGTCCGCCGCTCGCATCGCACCCGCGGGATCGTCGGTCCAATCGAGAAACGTGAGATGTTCGGGTACGAGTCCGTGCGCGCGAGAAAGGAGCGCTTCTTTTTCCGGCCCTTTTCCCAGAATGACGAGATGCGCCCGCACACCATTCCGCACGACCTCTCGAAACGCATCGATGAGCAGGGCGAGGTTCTTTTGCGGCACCATACGCGCCATGGTGAGGATGAGCACGCCATCTTCCGGACGGAGCTTGTCGATCGATACATCGAGCTTCGCTTCGGCGAATGCGGCCGTATCGACGTGTACGGGCACGATGGTTATCTTTTCGCGTGGTACATTCAAGTCCTCCAGAGTTCGCGCTATCCGCTTTGCGACGACACGCACCCGGTGCGCTCGGTGTATAACAAAGCGACCACAAAGATAGCGCACACGGTTCAGTATCGATTCTCGACGCCAGTCCGAAAGTGAGAAAAAATCCCCATGCTCCTGCACTAAAAAAGGTGTGCCGGTAATGCGAGACAGTACATAGGCAAGTAGACCGGATTCGAACGGGTCCTGTGCGGAGAGTACCCATGGTCCTGACTCGCGCATAATGCTTCGCAAGATGCGATAGGCGTCCAAGAGTGCACTTGGTCGACTAGAGGAGCAGGTTGGGTACGCCCATGCGTTCTCTGCAATCTTAACGCGCGTATTTATAACACCTTTACGGGTAAAGATCACGGCATGCAACTCATCAAAAACACTCGCATACCGCACATGTCGCTTCCATGATACCGAACCCTGTACGAGAAGATCTTTATCATACCCCAAAGAAAGCACTTTGAACGACATAGTGGAAACAGGTTACTGATCAAGCAGTGCGATAAAATCTTGCGCCACTTCCGAATACGAACGTGCAAAAGAGAAGGTGTGAGCTTTTTCACGCGCCTCTTGGTACGCAGTGTCTTCCGTGAGTGCACACAGTGTGTGAGCGATCTGTGCCGGGTCGAGCGGGTCGATCCATACGACATGACCATCCAACCGTTCGAAGTCGCCGCATTCGCGAGTGAGAAGTACCGGTACCCCGAGCGACAATGCTTCAAGTGCCATGTTCGGCCCAAACTCGGTGAGCGAAGGGATAACGAGTGCGCGAGCACTGCGCATACGCACATAGAGCTCTTCACGCGGAATGTCACGTAAAAGATCGAGCGTGACGCTCGGACATTCCCCCCGCGCCTTATTGTACGCGATCTCGAGCGTATCGATGTTCTTGAAGGCGGTCGGCCGCCACGCACACACGAACGCCCGACCTCCCTCCACCGTTTCGGCACGTACCGGCTGCGCGTTCGGAAGTACGCTCGTTTTGGTGTCGGAAAGACGATACGCAGTGCGCCAAACCTCGCGCTGAAGCGAAGTGTTGAACGCGACGTGCGATGCAAGTGGTAACACCACGCGCTTCTGCACCCACACAAGAAAGCGTTCCTTTCGAGAAAGCGCACGTGGCTTTGCATAGAAATCGCGAAACAAGACCTTCTCCCCCGTGCGCTCCACATACGCCTCCCACACGAAGTCCCCGCCGGTGCGGATGATGGTCTTTTTGCCCAGTGTCCAGCCGGCAACGACCGCGGGCAACGCCACGGAAACGGTGTCGAGCACGATGAGCGCATCTGCGAACAGCGCGCGGTGGAGCACCTTGTAGAAAAAGATGATATGCCGTACCCCGCTTGCGTACTGTCGCACCTCCCGAAACGCGATCAGGTCCACCGTGTGCCCCGCTCGCTCAAGCGCCTCCTTCAGCGAAACCGAGTAGTACGACGGGCCGCCGGGTTCGGGTGGTATAAGCGGGGTGACAATGAGGATGCGCATGGTGAGAAACATTATCGAGAAAGGATCCGGTCGAACACCCGAACGCGCATGTCTTGCGCGATACGGTTCCAATCGTATCGCGTTTTGACGACTTCGCGCGCATGTGTGGTAACCCGCCTCACCTGCTCCGGATCGGCCATGATGTTTCGCACCGCCTCGGTTATTTCTTGCGGCGAATCTTTTGAGACCGCCCAGCCGGTCGTCGGCTTGTCGGGGTTCCTTTTCGCATCGAACAAAAAGTCGCTGATGCCTCCCACCTGTGTGGCAACGACCGGCAACCCTGCCGCCATGGCTTCGATGAAACTGTTGCCCATACCTTCCGAACGCGAAGGGCGAATGAATATGTCGCACGCGGCAAGGTATGCGGGCAGTTCGGCGTGGTCGACCTGTCCGACGAAACGCACCCGCTTAGAGACCCCTTCCCGCTCCGCAAGCTCATGCAGCGTCGTCTCGTCGGGTCCGATGCCGAGCACCGCGAACTTCACCGTCTCCGGCAGGAGCGCAAGCGCTCGAATGACATCATCGACCGCATTCTTGTGCACGAGGCGCGAGGTGGTGATGAGAAACGTGTCACCCTCCTCCTTACCCAAACGTTCACATCGCTCCACGCGCATCGCCTCGGGCACCGGAGCGGTAAAGCGTGCGGTGTCGACACCGTTTGGTACCACCTCCACGGGACACGTGGCACCCATACTGCGGGCCCATCGTGCAAGGAAATCGGATATCGTTTGAATGACCACAGGCGCGGTGAACGCGCGCTTGAAGAGCGGCCACACCGGACGCATCATGCGCTCGATATGCTCGGGCGGATCACCCTCTTGCAGCGTGAGCGCAAGCGGAACATGCGGATGCATGAACGAAAAGAGCGCCGCCGGCACCCCGCAACTATGCGCCATCATCGCCCACACGCCATCGTACCGATACCGCAGATGCAGACTGTGCGCCTTCCATGCGGCAAGGACTTGAAAGAGATGTTTGCTGTAGTGTAGCGGAAAACGTTTGAGGTCGGCCGGTGACGGGCGCGAACGTGTGGGACCGATACGGTGCACGAGCACATTGCCGACCCGCTCAACCGCGGGCAATGCGTCGTCGAAACGCAAGCACACCAGATGGAACTCGATATCCTGCGACGAGATACGATCGGTAAGTTCTTTGATCGCAACCTCCGCTCCCCCGACATGGCGAGGGTAGTATGCGAGCGAAAGTATGAGCACTCTCTTTGGTGTGCGGGTGTGCGGGTGCATGGATCGAGTGGCGGATCAGTTCGCGCTATTCCCTCGTGCGGGTAAGTGTCGCGATATGATCGACAAGGTTGCGACGTGCACTCCAACCGAGCTCCTGCTTGGCACGACGCACGTCGAGCTTGCCGTTCATGCGGTTGCCTTTGCGCTCAGGCAGCCACTCGATCACTCCCCCGAAAAGCTCCGCCACCTCGAGAACCGAGTAGCTCTCATCGGCACCCAAACCGTACTCGTCGCCATGCCCGCGCTCACCCACCACAAGCAGGCCCGATACGATGTCGTCCACGTGGGTGAAGTTGCGTCGCTGAGTGCCGGGTGCCGTCACCCGAAGCGGAAGTCCTTGCTCGAAACGCTCCGTGAAGATCGCGATGAGGGTGCCGAACGCTCCGCTCCGCTCCCTACCCCCATAGACGTTGTAGAAGTAGGTGATCGCATAGTCCACACCGAACCATTCCCCATAGTTGCGCACAAGCTCGGTGTTGCTCGCTTTGGTCCACGCATAGGGACTTTGATCGCGCCCCATGCCTCCGTCGCCGAACTTGGTGCTCGAACCGGCGTAGACCAACTTCACCCCGCGCTCTCTGCAAAATTCGAGAACACCGAACGTACCGTGCACATTGAGATCCCACACGAGGGTGACATCTTCAAAACTCTTCTCCACCCGCGCGTACTCGCCGAGGTGATACACGAGGTCCGGCGTCTCGGGAGTGATCGAGGCGATATCCTTCGTATGCCCTTCGCGATACTCGGCGCCCTCGATGTGGTTATCGCGACTCCCGGTGAAATAGTTGTCGAGCGAGATGACGCGGTTGTTCGGGTCCTTCACCAACGCCTCGATCAGGTGACTCCCGATAAAACCGGCTCCGCCGGTGACCACGATCGTTCGTTGTTGTGTGCTCGCCATATCGAGAGTATAGCAAAAAGCACGCTACTCGTCGCTTTCGATCGCATATCCGCGCACGATCTCTTCCTGCTCGCGTCGCACCAAAAGCGTCACCACGACCGCGAGGAACGTGGCGGCGATGAGACCGGCGATCCACCACATGATGTTACCTCCTTCCGTACCTGCAACACCCTCTTTCGCAAGCGCCGCGTAGGTCTCGGCGATGCGGTCGATCTCGGGCATGGGCAATGCGGAAGGTTCGCCAAACGACACATTCGACGGCGTCGCGATCGGCTCGATCGTGGGAGCGGGCGGGTCGACCGTGCGCACCACGGCACGCTGCGCGACGACGGGAGCCGGCACAGGTGCGGCCACCGGTAACGCCGCGACCTCACGCGCATACACAACGACAAGCGCACGGTCGGGTGAAAAGATCCCCACCCCCATATCCTCGCGCGGTGTGAGACCGGTCACCTTGCTCGGGAAACGCACACGCGCATGCGGCATGAGGTGCGTGTACTCGGGTAAGCGATACCGGTCCTCTCCGACCACCAGGAAATAGCCGGACAGATCGAGCTCTTCTTCTCCGGTGTTGTGCACTTCGAGGTATGCAGGGTCTATGGCGGTGATGATGAGCGTCGGCCGCACCACCCGCACGAGTATCGCATCCTTCGCCTCGATCTCCTTACGGAAACCGCTCCGCGCACCGACCGCAACCACCCGGTACTCGCCCTCATGCTCGTAGGTGTGGGTGACCGTTCTACCATCGGCACGAGCGCCGTCACCGAATGCCCAGACCACATCCTCGAGCACGAGCTCGCGCCCCGTCTCGGAGTGGCCCCGCGCAACGAAACGCACCGGTGATCCGACGGTCGTCACCAGGTCGCCTCCGAGATCGAGCGTGAGCGCCGGTTCGAGCTTCACCTTGGGAGGTGTCGCAGCCGGCTGCGGCGTGGTGGCACGATGTGCTTCGGCCTGTTTCGGTTGCTCTGAAGTCGACGGAACGCTCGCCACGGTCGCGGTGCCACCGCCGCGCCCGGGTGTGGGCGACGCGGTGATCCACCCGCCCGTCGCGGGCTCGCCCGCGCGCTGAAGCGTGTCCTTGGTCGTATTGTCGCCACCGAGCTCCCAGTTCTCGCCACCCGTCACCCGATCGATCGTTGCGCCTTTTTCATCCCGAAGCTCGAGCGTCTCACCCGCGTTCCCCAATGCACCGGTGTACACAAGGAATGCGGTGGCGCCCGGCACCGTCTCGTCGCTCGTACGCTCCAAAAGCACATACCCGCGCGAGGGGAGCGTGCCCGAAAGCGGGATGTCCGGTTGGCCGTCCGCTGCGGTAAGCGTCCACCCATCCACGCTCTGCGCCTCGCCGTCGTTGTAGAGCTCGATCCATTCCGCGTTCGCGTTTTCGGTGCCACCCATCCACGCCACCTCGCTTATGTGCACACTTGCGGAAGCGATACCGACCGTCCCGCACCAAAGTACCGCGAGCGTGAAAAGGAATAGGAGCGCATGTGTGCGCGGTCGTCCGTACCTGGTGTGCAAAGCATCAAACATAAAACCTCAAGACGTGTTGCACTTGTCACAACGACGGTTTTTCCACATGAAGCAGCGCATCGAGCTTCTCCTTCGACAGCGAGGGTGGCGCGGCGCTTTCCGGCTTCTCGGCGGCAACGGGACGCGGCGCAAGTATGACCGGAGTCGCTCGCGCGGGAGCGGCCGCCGGATCGCCGACAGGTGGGGAGACTTTCGGTCCTTGTCCCAAGGGAGGGACCGCGACTCGCAAATTTGAGGCGGGCACGGTGGCGGGTGCGGCCGGTTGCTCTCGACGCGTATCATGCTTCTGTGTGGTGAGCGAAGCGAGGAGCGAACGGAGCTGCTCCCTTCCCTCGTCGGTCACCCCCTTGCCGTCATCGCGGGAAGGTGCAAGTGCGTGCCCCTGCTTTTGAGGTGCCGGAACGGTCTCGGGGGCCACCCGCGCTTCACGCACCGGAGTGGCCTCAGATCGCGCGACAGGAGGCATGAGTGACACGGATGATACGGGTGATACGGGTGATACGGGCGGTACACCGGCTTGAGGTGTTTCTGTGGTCAAAACAGGCTCGACAGGTGGTGGTACTTCACGCTTCGCGGTGAGGCGTGAGAGAGTATCGCGAAGGTCTGTGTTTCCTCCCGAGGGCCTATGCGCCGGAGCCGGTCGGGGCACGTACTGTCGTACGGGACGTGGCCCGGATGCCGGCGCTCCCGCGAATGGTCGCGGTGTTTGCGGGCGCTCTTCTCTGCGCATCTCTTCGCCACGCGCCTGTTCGCGCGGTGGTCGTTCGCGCTCCTTCGACACAACGGGTGCGGGGGGTGTGGGGCGAGGAGCATTTCCCATGCGGGGAGCGGGGCGACGTTGCTCTTGGCCGCCCGAGACGGGAGCGCGGTTGTTCAAAACCGGTGGGCGCTCCCGAACCGGCGCGTCGCGCGGCTCGCTTGCGCCATTCATCCGCTCTTCGCGCGCACGGAGCTTTGCCTCGGCCTCCGGGTCCTCATAGCGCTTTTCGCTCCAGTCTTTGATCGCCTGCTCCACCTCGGAACGCGGCAGAGCGTACCGTGCCCGAGAAAAGGCGATGACCCGCTGCGTTTGGTCGACCGTCGGCTCCGGTATCGGGGGCAGCGTGCGTGCACTGAAGGGCTGCGAGGAAACGCTGTCGATCATGAGCTTAAGGTAGATCTGCCTGGCCCCAAGGTTGACGATATCGTCTATCTCGAACGTGGGCGCAAACTCTTTTTCGAGTACCTCGGCATCGTAGGCACCCACCCGAAACGTGATCATGGTACCCACGTTGCCAAAGACCGCGGCACGCACCTCTTCCTCCATCTGCTCGATGTACTGGTGCGCGATCGTGAGCGCGAGCTTGTATTTTCGCGCCTCTGAAAGTATCTCGGCAAAGCTCTTGTTCGCGAAGTTTTGGAACTCGTCCACGAAAAGGTAGAACGGCGGAAGTGCGCGCTGCTCCCCGAGCGGCACATCCGCCCTGCTCATCGCGGCCAGGTACATCTTGGTGATGAGCATGCTCCCGAGCAGATTCGCGTTCCCTTCTCCGACCCGACCTTTCGAGAGGTTCACGATGAATATCTTGCGCTCGTCCATGATACTGCGCATGTTGAACGAGCTCGTCTCCTGACCTATGACATTGCGCACCAACGCATTGCTTGCGAATTGACCGATCTTGTTTTGGATCGCGGGCGTCGCTTCTTGTGCGTAGCGATCGGTGTACTTGCTGAACTCATCCACCCAGAAAGAGCGCACCGACGGATCGGTCACTTTGGCGATCACGTTCTTGCGGTACTCCTTATCTATGTACATGCGATTCACTCCGAGGAGTGTCGCACCGGGAAACTCGAGCAATGCCGCGATCGTGTTCTGCAAGATGTACGCCATGCGAGCACTCCACGCATCGACCCATATCTTTTCGAACGCACTCATGAGACCGGCCACCACAAGGTGTCGCTTGTCCCCGTCGACATTTTCAAGCACATTGAACGAGATCGGATACTGCAGGTCGAACGGAGCGAAATAGAGCACATCACGCACTCGATGCTCGGGAACGTACTGCAAGAGCTTTTCGGCGGTGCTCCCGTGCGGATCGATGAAGCAAATACCCTCGCCATTCTGAATGTCCTGCACTGCCATGTTCTCAAGCAGTGTCGACTTTCCCATGCCCGACTTACCGATCACGTAGGTGTGCTTGCCGCGGTCGTCTTGCCGGATACCGAACGGCACGTGTTTGCCACGCGTATCGGTGACACCGAAGTAGGTGATGCGTTTGCTCGGGTCTTCCGTTCTGTTCGGGGTTATATCGAGCCACGGGTTTTCCATATACTGTAGAGTATAGCAAGGAACGGGCGTTTCAAGGAACGCCGGAGTACACAGGGAGAGCCTGTGCACAAACGCACTATACGAGGCGGCCCTCCAAGGCGTACGATTGGAAGGTGACCGACCTCGATCGCATCTGCTCCATTCAGGAGCTCGACCTTGTACCGAACCACCCGGTGTACCCTTCTCCCGCCGACTGGCGTGATCAGTTCATCTACTTTCTCTTGGTCGACCGCTTTGAAGACGGACGCGAGCGCCCGCCCTACGATGGTACCCGCACGCCCCGCGATCTCGGGAATACCCGCGGGAGAGTATTTCAGGGCGGAACACTCAAAGGAGTAACCTCGCGCTTGGAATACATACGCGGTCTCGGTGCGACCACGATCTGGCTTTCTCCGATCCTCAAGAACCGTGACAGCACCGACGGCTCGTACCAAGCGGGTTATGCGGTCCAGGACTTCTTTACGGTCGATCCGCGGCTCGGCACGCTCTCGGACGTGCAAGAGCTCGTGCGAACCGCTCACGAACTCGACATGCGGGTGATACTCGACATCATCATCAATCACACCGGGGATAATTGGGCATACCGAGATGACACACACCCGCTCTTTCGGCACGGCGGAGAGCGCTACGAGTTCGGCTTCTGGCGCAGTGAGCACGGCGACGACTTCGGTCCCGACGATGCGGTGTGGCCCGCCGAACTGCAGAGCCCCGAGTGCTACAAACGGCGCGGTCGCATCGTGAATTGGAACGACAGCATCGAATCGCTCGATGGCGATTTCCTTGACCTGAAGGAGCTCGATTTCAGCAACCATGTCGTACAAGAAACGATGCAAGCGATATACAAGTACTGGATCTGTGTGACCGACGTCGATGGGTACCGCATCGATACCGTGAAGCACCTCGAAGACACGGCGACCGCACACTTCTGCAATGCGATCAAGGAGTACGCCGCAAGCATCGGCAAATGCAACTTCTTTTTGTTCGGCGAAGTGGTCTCGGACGACGCGACCCTCCGGTCGTACGTGGGACCGCGCACCCGTGAGGATTCCAAACTGCTTTCGCTCGATGCGTGCCTCGACTTCCCTCTCTACTTCGTACTCGAGGAGGTGATCAAGGGGTACGCGAGTCCGCACCTTCTGCGCGAACGGTACGCACGTCTTCGACAGCTCTACGCCACGACCGATGCGAGCGAGTTCTTTGTCACCTTCGTCGACAATCACGACCAGATGGCGCGCCCCTACCGACGCTTTCTTCACCAAGTGTCAGACCCGCGACAGGTGGTGCTTGCGCTCGGATACCTGCTTACGACACCCGGCATACCGAGCATCTACTACGGCACCGAGCAGGGTTTCGACGGTGGAGCACCCCCCGGTCCGTACCACGACACCTTTGTACGCGAGTGCATGTTCGGCGGGGAGTGGGGTGCATTCGGAACGAGTGGTATGCATTTTTTCAATCACGAGCATCCCCTCTACCGGAGCGTGGCGTCGATCGCTCATCTGCGTGCCACAATGCCCGCTCTTCGGTACGGGCGCTTCTACTTTCGCGAAGTGAGCGAGGACGGCCACAACTTTTGGTACCCCGCACTCCATTCCGGTATGCTCGCGTACTCGCGCATCCTTGATGATGATGAAGTGTTAGCGGTATTGAACCTTGAGGCGGTGGAACGCACCAACTACATCACGATCGACCTTACACTCTCACCGCCCGGCACCTTGCTGCAGGACCTGCTCGCTCCGGAAACGACATTCCTCGCCGAAGAGCAAGCGGGCCGGTCGAGTGTCCGCGTAACGCTTCCCGCGTACGGCATCGCACTCTTGACAAAGGCTCACGCTGATGATCCCACCCTTTACGGGAAGGGGTAAACATGTACAATGGCGCCACATGCAGGAAGAGTGGCCGGAACACGAACAAACCGAGACACAGCCGATCGATGGGGTACGGGTGGTCGAGACGCCGAAACGCTCGCGGAACGACCATGTATTGCAGGTGGCGGCATTCCTGGTCATCACGGCACTCCTCATACCGGTACTCGGGTACCTCTACACACGCCTGATACGGACGCAACCGCCGGCGCTCATTGAACCGCAAGCAACGACCACCATCCCTGTGGCGGAGACGCCGGCCCCTTCACCGGTACATATCGCTCGGTACAACGTAACAGCCACTCCACCCGAGGGGTGGCGCACTGCCCCGACACCGGTAGAGGTGCCCGCGTACGTGACCGAGCCGCTGGTGACACTCACACACCCCGAAGCACACTGCACCATCGTCTACACCACCCTTGCGACCGAACCGTTCGCGGAATACTACCTGCAGATCGGAGAAGGAGAAGATGTCATGCGTTCGAACTACCATGTCACCCGGATCGAGTACCGCGTCGCAAGCGGGACGAACCCCCTTGAGAATGGGATCGAACCTCACGCAACATCCGCCACACTCGCCTTTGCCTACCATCCGCTCTACTATGACAACGGAACACATGACACGAGCAGGAACGCATGGGTCGCCTATTCCACCGACGGCGCACTTTCCGAGCAATGCGTACGCGATTTCCGTTCACTCACCGCTTCGCTCGTCCGCGAGTTTCCCGTACGACCGCTTTCTCGCACCGACACGGGACTCCTGTACCTCGAGACACACCCGGAGGGTACTCTGCTCCTCTTCCGAAGCGACACCGACTCCGTTGCGCGCGTGGTCACACGGCTTGACCTCGGGGCACTATTCAAACCAACCCTACTCGATGGCACGATCACATTCATCGGTACGGCGGGTACCATGCGCAGCTACACGCTCTTTTCCGACCTTCCCGCAACCGATATCCCCCTTTCGATCACACAAGGAGCGAGCGTGAACGATTTTCGCATCATCGGAGATTCGCTCTACTCCCTTATCGGCCCCTGGTGCCGCACCGGAGAAACCCCCTGCGCGCTCGATCTCGTACGGTACGACCGTGTGGACGGATCCACCGTAACGCTCGAGAGCGAAGTGGGATCACCTCGGCTGGAGGCGCACTCATTCGAAGATGTCGCCACCATTGATGCTGAAACGGCGGAGATGCTCGCCGCGGAACCTGCGGCGGTCGTGCACTCCCTCAGGGTGGAGAACGGCTCCCTCTCACACGGACCGGAACTCTTCGAGGGATCGGTGGCCGGCCGCATCCCGTTCGTCACGTACGAATGATCCGCGGGCGAGCAAGGCGCGCTCCATTCCCCATCACCGCCCCACTCGTTCCGTTTTAAGGAGCGGTCGTGTACAATGTATGCATATGAACTTACACACCCTTTTCGACCCACGGTCTGTCGCAATTATCGGCGCCGGGGACACCCCTTCGAGTGTCGGGTATGCGCTCATGAAGAATATCACGAAGTACGAGGAACGAACGATATACCCGATAACGCTCGATAAAACGGAGGTGCTCGGGTACCCCGCCTTCCCCTCGGTACGGGATGTCCCGGGATCCATCGACCTTGCGGTCATCGCGGTGCGTGCGAGCATTGTTCCCGCGATACTCGAAGCGTGTGCGGAGAAAGGCATTTCGCATGTGGTACTCATTTCGGCCGGCTTCAAGGAGATGGGGGGTGCGGGTGTAGAGCTTGAAACGGCGGTCACCGAGCTCGCGAAAAAACACCGGATGACCCTCCTCGGTCCGAACTGTCTCGGGGTCGTAAACACCCATGCGAAATGGAATGCGAGTTTTGCGGTGGAAGAACCGCTGCGCGGCACCATTTCTTTCGTCTCGCAATCCGGCGCATTGGGTACCGCGTTCATCGACTGGGCGAATCGCGAAGGAGTCGGACTCTCCAAATTCGTAAGTCTCGGCAATGAAGCGGCGCTCGACGAGCTTGACTGCATGGAGTACCTCGCGGACGACCCCGAAACGACCGCCGTACTTCTCTACCTCGAACAGGTCCGCGATGGCAAACGCTTCATGGAACTCGCACGGCGTATCACCGAAAAGAAACCGCTCATCGTCCTGCGCGCGGGCGGCAGCGACCGTGGCAGAGCGGCAGCCGCAAGCCACACCGGCTCCCTCGCCCCGAGCGATGCCATTTTCCAGGCGGCACTCCGCCAGGTGGGCGCGGTCGCGGTCGACTCCATTCGCACGTTCCAAAACATCGCCAAGCTCATAGCGCTCGGACATACGACACCGCTTCGAAACCTGGTGATACTCACGAACGGCGGAGGACCGTCGGTGAACACGACCGACCTCATAGAGCGCACCGCTTCGCTTTCGCTCGTCACGTTCGATGAACGCACGAAGGAGAAGCTTCGAGCGGCACTCCCCCCTATGGCTGCCGTGAACAATCCGATCGACGTCATCGGTGACGCGGGGCCGGACCGATACAACGCATGTTTGAAAGTACTCGTCAAACAAAAGACGATCGATGCGGTCCTCGCGCTCGTCACTCCCCAAATGATGACCGACCCGAAGGGTATCGCGAAGGTACTGGTGCGCTACAACGCCCACAAGCCGATCCTTCCCGTTCTTATGGGTGGCGCATCGGTGGCGAAGGGTGTGCAGTGGCTCTTCAAACACAACATGGTGCGTTTCGAAACACCGACCGACATCATCGAGGCGCTCGAGGCGCTCGCTCGCGGGGAGCCGAAAACGCGCACCGAACATGACGCGACCTCGCCCGCTCCCGAGGCGCTCGAGATGCTCCCGATCGTCGAGATGCAACGCATTTTGAGCGATTACGACCTGCCGCTTGCGGGTGTCTTCGTCCGGGAACCGGACGACCTTGCGGGTGCGGTGCGCAAACTGGGTGCCGGCCCGTATGCGATCAAAGCGATATCCCGCGAGTTGGTGCACAAGAGCGACCTGCGTGCGGTGCAGCTTGGCCTCGGTGATGCGGAAGCGCTCGCACATGCATGGGAGGAGATCGTGCATTACGTACAATCCCACACCAAGGAGGCCGTGATCGACGGCATGCTCGTGCAGGACATGGTAAAGGGTGTCGAGTGCATCATCGGCATGAAGCGCGATGCCTCTTTCGGGCCGGTGATCGTCTTTGGGCTCGGCGGGGTGTTCGTGGAGGTGCTCAAAGATGCAAGCATGCGCGTGGCCCCCATTTCGAAAGCGGAAGCGCTTGCGCAGATCCGTGAGATCAGAGGTCTTCCACTCCTTATGGGCGCACGCGGTACCACACCGGTCGACCTGGACTCGATCGCGGAAGCGATCGCTTCCCTTTCCCACCTTGCGCTCGACTACCCCGAGATACAGGAGATCGACCTCAATCCCGTCTTTGCAACTCCGCAAGGTGTCGCGTTCGTGGATGCGCGGCTCATGGTACGCAAGGAGGTGTAGTGTTACGGCCACGCGCCAGGCACTTGTTCCCGAACAACAATGGCGGGCCTCTCCGCCACGTCACTTGAACAGCACCACGCGGTGTAACGCGAGCCGAGCATCACCACCCGTAAGGCCATGAGTGGCGTGTTACGGAACGAGGGACCGCAGGTCGATCGTTCCGTTTTGAAGACCCTCGAGTTTTTCGCTCACGTTCACTTTCGCCTTGACGAGTTTGGTGATGACGCCCATAAGGTCGGGGCGATTGACCGTGGTTCCGCCAATGACCCGATCGTTGCGCACCACGATGCGGCAATGGTTCTGTTCGTCGTTCTCGACGGGAATGTGCGCGATGGTGCGGTCCGCCAACGGTCGCACATCACCCACCCACCCTATTTGATAACCAAACCCGTGTGACGTGTGGAATGACACCTGCTCGAAGGCCGTACGCTCGGGACCGACCATGTTCTTCCCCGCCACCTCGCCCTGCAGGCGCGCACTCATCCAGTTGCCCATGATGACCGCCTCGCCGAGTGCCACATCCCAGTTCTCGGCGGTATCGCCTGCAGTCCATACATCGGGCACGTTGGTCTCGAGGTACTGGTTCGCATAGATACCCTTGTGTGTCGCGATACCCGCGCTTTTGAGCCACGCGACCGGCAGATCGACCCCGATGAACGGGAGAATGTAGTCACATGCGATGCCCAGCCCGTTCGCAAGATGGACTCCGGTCACCTTGCCGTTGCCGAGCACTCGTTCGACTTCCACCTCGCGTATGATCTCAACACCCTTCTCGGCGAGCGTCCGCTCGATCGGGGCGACCTCCTCGGGAGAAAGTTGTGGCTCGAAAAAGTGCTTCTCGCGCATCACCTCGGTCACCTTGAAGCCGCGCGAGTGCAGTATCTCGATGACCTCGAACGAAACACACGCGCTCCCTACCATGATCACGTGCTTCGGCGCACCCTGCGCAAGTGCGCAGAGCGCACGCGCATCGTCCACCGTGCGCAGGTAGTGGACTCCCTTTTTGTCTGCGCCGGGCACCCCCCACTGCCTGCTGTGCGCACCGGTCGCAAGCAGCAGCTTTCGGTATTCGAGCACGTCACCGTCCGAAAGCAGCACGCGTTTCCGATCGGTATCGAGCGCGGTCGCCGAAAGACCTCGAAAAAGATGCACGTCGTTCTCGCGATACCACTCCTCTTTCTTCAGCCACACGTTGTCGAACGGCTGTTCCCCCAGCACCCACCCGGGCTTCGAGAGGAGCACGCGACTGTAGAGCGTGTGCGGCTCATCGGAGATGATCGCCACTTTCCCTTCTTTGTCGAGCTTACGAATGGCTTCCGCCGCGGTGGTGCCCGCGATGCCGCCCCCAATGATGACGTACGTGTACTGCTGCATAGAAAAACGATGTGGTAGAAGTAATGTGTTTGCTCTTTGTCCCATTGTACCGCACACCACCCCGTCGTGTGCCTACGTACCCATGTGGAAATCCTCTGCGCCGGAAAGTGCGCGCTTTTGCGCCGAGTGGCATGCACACTCCAAGTACAACAAAAAACACCCGTGGGGTGTTTTTTGCGGAAGCACAACAGCGCGTATCGCTATTTCGGATACACCTGCGCTCCGGAGGCATCATACAGATAGATCGCCTTGGTGGGACACGCGGCCGCGGAAGCGATGAGCGTGTCATCATCGACATCGTTCGCGTTCTTCACGACGACCTTGTTCTCGTCGTCGAGCTCCCATGTTTCGGCCGCAACGGCGATACACGACACGGCGGCGATGCACAGGTCGCGATCGACCACTATCTTGGTAATGTTTGACCCCTCCTTGGTGCGAGGGTACTCGCGTAGATCTGCCATAGATGATTGTTAGCCTGAATAAACTCCTGACGATCACTCGAACTCGACCCGTTGCACCTCCTCCACTTCCTTGATGATAAGCGGACCGATAGTCTTATTATACGTAGCATCGGCAAGTCCACAACCCACACACGCACCGTACATCTTGAGATATGCGGTACCCTCCTCCACACGCAGAAGCTGCACGTCTCCACCATGCATTTGCACGTAGGGACGCACCTTGTCGAGAAGGGTATTCACGCGTGTTTCGACCGGCTCCATGTGGTAAAAATACTACTTTTGCAACGCTTGATACAAATCCCGGAAAAGCGTGACCGCGCGAGGGAGTGTGTCAAACACTTGCTTCGCTTTTACACGGTCGTAGGTGTGTGATGTAACATTGCGAAGGTCTACAAGCATTTGCCATTCGTCGTCGTATGCGATGAGTCCTTGTTGGTAGGCATCGCGTAAACACCCTTTCGGCGAGCGACACACAACACCATGACGTTCCTCCAAATAGGTCTTGAGTGCTTTCCATGCCAGATCGAGGGTAAATTCAAAACGTTGTATCGAGCCGTCGCGATCAAGCTCGTCTTGCGCATCACGCACCGCTTCTTCGAGACGCGTAAGCGCTTCACGAAAGTCGCTGAGCGTGGCTGTTGTTTTGTCAGTGGCTTCATTCATACGGTAACGTACCTTATGGCTTGTCATACACCATATGCTCGACATGCTGCAATGCGACAGCACGAAAACGTTCCTCAGCGGCGCTAAAATCCACGACATCTATTGTATACAATGTGGGCAATTCTTGCACCTCCTCGCGAATACGCTCAAGCGTCTGAAACGGTACCGGCTTGGGACCCTGTATCCCAACGTCGATGTCGGACCGTTCATCACCCTTCCCACTTACGCGCGAGCCAAAATAAAAAATGTGATACGCAGACATGTCGAGATACCGTCCGACAATAGCAAGGAGCTGCCTGGTGAGTTCTTCTTGAGAATAATGTTCTATGCGCATAATGCTATGGTACCACAAACGTGACGAACACGCTGTACATGCCGAGAGAACATAGCAAAAGGCGGGTGTTTGCACACCTGCCCACAGTGTCAATTTCGGACAGACGGCTACCGATTAACTCGATACGCCTAAACGGGAACGCCCCCTCCCTATGGACCCCTCGGAAAACTCCGCAGGTATTGACACCACACACATTTTGTTGCGTTTGTCAAACAAAACGGAAGGATCCTCTCCTTCCGTTTTGAAGTTTCAATTGTACCGAGGCACCGACTATGCCACTCCGCGCGCTTTCTTGATCTCCGCTTCGACGTTGGGCGGGACGACCGCATAGTGATCGAACTCCATGGTCATCTGGCCACGCCCTTCAGTCATACTGCGCAACGTGGTCGTGTAGCCGAACATTTCCGAGAGCGGCACCTTCGCATGGATGGTGCGCATGTCGACCCCGCGCGGCTCCATACCCTCAATCTGCCCACGCTTCGACGCAAGGTGTCCGTTTATGTCACCCATGAACTTTTCGGGCACCACCACCTCCACCCGCATCACCGGCTCCAAGAGCACCGCACCGGCGCGGCGCGCCGCATCCTGGAACGCTTGGCTTCCGGCAAGTTTGAAGGCGATCTCGCTCGAGTCGACATCGTGGTACGAACCGAAGATGAGGTCGACCGATACATCCACCATCGGGAAGCTTGCGACGATACCCTGCCCCATCGCTTCACGGACACCCTTCACCACCGCCGGAATGAACTCCTGCGGAATGATGCCACCCTTGATGCTGTCGATGAACTCGAAGTGATCTTCGCGCGTGACGTTCTTCGGGATCTTTGCACCCTCCTCGATCGGCTGAAGCGGCTTAACGCGAAGCTTCACGTGACCGTACTGACCGCGACCACCCGTCTGCTTGATGTACTTGCATTCCGCCTCCGCCTCTTTTTGGATCGTCTCACGGTACGCGACCTGCGGACGGCCGATGTTCGCCTCGACCTTGAACTCCCGCTTCATGCGGTCGACCAAAATGTCGAGATGCAGCTCACCCATACCCGAAATGATCGTTTCATTCGTCTCCTGGTCGCTTTCGACACGGAAGGTCGGGTCCTCATCGGCAAGCTTGCGCAGTGCGAGACCCATCTTCTCTTGGTCCTGCTTGGTCTTCGGCTCGATGCGCACCGACACGACCGGTTCCGGGAAGTGGATCTGCTCGAGCACGATCGGCGCGTTCTCGTCACATAACGTGTGCGAAGTCTTTGTCTCCTTGAGACCTACAGCAGCGGCGATCTCTCCCGCAAAAACCTGCTGCACATCCTCGCGCTTGTCCGCCTGCAAGCGCACGATGCGCCCGACACGCTCTTTGTTGCCGGTCGCACTGTTGTACACGTAGCTGCCCGCCTCGAGCGTGCCCGAGTAGACACGGAAGAAGGTGAGCGAACCGACGAACGGATCGGTCTGGAGCTTGAACGCGAGCGCGCAGAACGGCTCTTCATCGGACGGCTTGCGCTCGATCTCTTCTTCCGTTTTCGGGTTGATACCCTTCACCGCCGGCATGTCGAGCGGAGAAGGAAGGAGGTCGACGACTCCGTCGAGCACCGCCTGAACACCCTTATTGCGCAATGCGGTACCGCAGTACACCGGGAAGATCGCATTTGCGATGACCGCCTTGCGCAACACGCGCATGAGGTCCTCGACCGAGGGCTCCGTGCCTTCGAAATACGCATTCATCATCTCTTCGTCATGCTCGACGATACGCTCGATGAGTTCGGCGCGGTACTTTTCGACATCCTCCTTCAGATTGTCGGGTATGGCGGTGTCCTTGGTGACCACCTCACCCATCTTGCCTTCATAGATATAGCGTGTGCGGGTAAGCAGGTCCACCTGACCCTCGAATGCATCTTCTTCTCCGATGGGAAGCTGCATACGCACCGCTTTTTTCGAAAGACGAGCGAGGATCGAGGCGTAGCTGCGCTCGAACGATGCGCCGGTACGATCGAGCTTGTTGATGAAACAGATACGGGGTACGTTCGCGTCATCCGCGTAACGCCAGTTCGTCTCGGACTGCGGCTCGACACCGGCCACACCGTCGAAGACGACGACCGCGCCGTCGAGCACACGCATCGAACGCTGCACCTCCGCGGTGAAGTCGATGTGTCCCGGAGTGTCAATGATGTTGAAACGAGTTTTTTTCTTGGGATCCTTGGGGTCATCACCGACCTTGGTCCAGAAACAGGTGATGGCGGCCGAGGTGATGGTGATGCCGCGTTCACGCTCTTGCTCCATCCAGTCGGTTACGGTCGCCCCTTCGTGCACTTCTCCGATCTTGTGGCTCATACCGGTATAAAAGAGAATGCGCTCGGACGTCGTTGTCTTGCCCGCATCGATGTGGGCGATGATGCCGAAATTGCGTACTTTCTCAAGCGGATAATCTCGTTGCATACTGGATGTTTGCTACTGAATAAAAAACGCGCATCGCGCTTATTCACACTATACAGGCAAATGCGCAGCTTGACAAACATCCCGACGTCGGACACCGTCGCTTGCACAGACCGGGTCATCGAAAGGCACGCGGAGTCGAGTAAAAGAAAACCCCTGACGGGGCTTCTTTGGCTACCATGCAAAGTGCGCAAATGCTTTGTTGGCATCTGCCATGCGATGCGTCTCCTCTTTCTTTTTGAACGCGCTACCTTCATTGCGAGATGCAGCGAGTATCTCTTGTGCATAGAACGTGGATGAGGGACCACCGCTCTTCGAGCGAGCCGCAGAAATAATCCACCGCATGGCAAGCGCCTGACGACGCGCGGGACGCACCTCAACGGGGACTTGGTAGTTGGCGCCACCCACCCGACGGGACCGCACTTCGACCGCGGGTCCGACATTGCGGATCGCCTCTTCGAATACGGCCAGGGGATCCTCCACATTCGCGAGCTTCTTGATCTCTTCGAACGCACCGTAGACGACCCCGCGCGCGGTCTCCTTTTTGCCGTCGAGCATCACGTTGTTGATGAACTTCTCGACAAGGGCGCTGCCGTAACGCGCATCAGGTCGTACGAGGATCTTTTTCTTTATCGGTCGTCGCATACAAGTAAAAAGGATGGGTTAGATTACTTTGCCTTCGGCTTCTTCGCGCCATAGAGGGAACGGCCCTGCTTGCGCTTGTCCACTCCGGTCGCATCGAGCTTACCGCGAACGATGGTGTAGCGGATGTTGACGTCCTTCACGCGACCACCGCGCACCAGCACCACCGAGTGTTCCTGCAGGCTGTGGCCCATGCCGGGGATGTACGCGGAAACCTCTTCACCGTTGGTCAACCGTACACGAGCGTACTTTCGAATGGCCGAGTTCGGCTTACGCGGGGTCTTGGTCGTCACCTTCACACAGACACCACGCTTGAAAGGAGCCGGGTAGAAGGTCGGCTTGTTCTTGAGTGTATTGAAACCCTTGGCAAGCGCAGGCACCTTCGACTTGCGGGTCTTGTCCTTACGAGGTTTCTTTACCAGTTGATTGATCGTTGGCATATCGATTGTTCCGCCGAAACGGCGATAGGTGCTACTCTACTATATACCCGTTCGTTTTGCAAGCTTTACACGGCTTTCGCACGACTTTTTCCGCTCGACTTACTCCGGACTACGCTTTCCGTGCACCCCGCTCAAGGAATGCGAGCACCAGCTCGTTCGTGCGCTGGAGGGATACGTAGCGATAGAGCACCTCCGGCTCCACATCCGGGTGATGTTCCCGAAGGTGGGCGACTTCCCGGAGAACCTTGTCATGTTCCGGCGTTATCTCCTCTTTTTTGGCAATTTCGGTGAGGATCACCTGCACTTTCGCCCGCTTTTCGGCATCAGGTCGCCACTCGTTGCGCAGGTCGTCGATCCCTTTGCCGATCGTTTCCAAATACTCCTCCTCACTGAACCCCGCACGCGCCAGTCGCTCTCTGAATGTCGACACCATGTGCTCCAACTCACTGTCGGTGAGGACGGAGGGTACCTCAAGGGAAGTTTTTTCGAGAATGGCGGAAATGATCCCCAGGCGACGCTTTTCCCGCGACTTCTCGCGCTTGTCGAGTCGCAACCCTTTGGCGATCTTATCTTTCAAGTCGGCAAGATCGACGAAATCACCGAGCGAGCGAGCGAACGCGTCGTCCGGCTCCGGAAGTTCTTCTTTGGGCGTCTCTCCCGCCCCGCCTTTCGCTCGATCCGTCAGCATGCCTTGCAATCGTTTGACTTCTGCGATCACTTCCTCCTCGGTACCATCGACCGTCTCCGGATCCTCATGGTCCGCGACCACCTTCTCTGCGATCTCGGCATACGCAGGCAATGTGACCTCAGGGTACTTCGCCACCTCGATAACGAAACCGATCGGTTCGTCGTGCGCAAGCGAGGTGACCGTGATCTTCGGACGGCCAACCACATCAAGATCGCGCTCCCGCACAATGGCGGCATACGCTTCGGACAACGCTCGGTCTGCGGACTCCTCCAAGATCTTCCGTTCCCCTACCTGAGCACGGACCGTTTCTTCAGGCACATGCCCTCGACGAAAACCGGGGAGTTCGTACTCGCGGACAAACTCGCGCATGACGCGCCTTTCGCTCGCGAGCAACGCGCTGACCGGAACGGTACCCTCGATCCGCAGTATTGAACCTGGTCGCGGCTCGACTGTCACCTTTTCGAATTTCTCAACTTGTGGAACGTTCTTTGTCATACCGAAAGAGCATAGCCCGAAATTCAAAAATTCGCAACACGATCGATAGTGCTTGCTCACACGCTCCACACTCTCTTTTGAGAGAGATCGAGCGAAGTCAACGTGTCCGGGCGGGAGACTCGGACTTGTGCAAACGCCCAGGAGTGGTCTCTCGACAAAACAACCTTGACGAAGCGATGTTTTGAAGATGGCCGAGCAGGTACGACCGAAAAAGGAACGGGAACGGCCGCTCAGCGGCGGCCGTCCCTTGCTTGGTATCGTACGATGCGACTCACTCGGCAACCATGGCATTGAGGTCCGCCTCAAGCGCATTCAGATCCTCATCGATCGTATCGAGTCGGATCAATGCCACAGACGTGTTCAACGCGGCGGCATCTTCATCGGTGCCGGGTCGCGAAACGGCGGAAAGCTCCTCCTCGGTGAGCGTGTTCCCCTTTTGCGGAGCACCGCCCAGGTCCGTCTCGCTCGCCTTTTTCGCCCACAGGTACATCAGGGCGAGAACGACCACGATGATTGCCACGACGACCATAGCGGCCATGTTCCGAGAGAGACGCGGCGCATGCTCCGTTTCTTGGGTGATCGTGTTCAAATCTTCAGGATTCATACGGGTAAGGTACGTTAATCAATAAAACTATTTCGTCGCGGGAACACCATTTCTACTCAACACCGTGACAACCTCGATGAGGATGTCACGGGAAGCGGACAACTGTTCGTATACAATACTTGACGCTTTCCGCACATCCGGATACAGCGAGAGGGGGTTGCTCGCCTGCATCATGAGACCGCTAAGGTTCGAGAACATTGCAATGTCTCCGCGCGTATCCGAGAGTATCGTTCGGACATCTTGGAGCTGTGTATTCACCTCTTCCATCAAGATGCTCTGCTCTTCCGCAATACGGTAGGCGAGGCGCTCCGCATCCGAGGTGGCGACCAAGAGACCTTCGAGCGCGGACTCCATCTTTGCCGATGCGCTGACAATGTGTCGATTGAGCTGCTCCTGCTGGGCGGTGTTCAGTTTCGCGGTCGGAGGGCCGTTCTTTGTGACATTCTCAAGGAACGAGGATTCGACTTTGCGCACAGCATCACGACGCGCGGGAAGACCTTGGTACATGGTCCTCCAATTCGAACCACCGGCCACATCGCCTTGCTGTCCGGCACCGCCGACCGCCCCCGCAGCGGCGGCCGCCAAGGAGAGATCCTCCTCTTCGGCACCGACAGGCATTGTGTACAAGAAAAAAGAAACGATGCAGAGCGACATGCATACGAGCATCCACGTCGAACCCGCAAGTGAAGTGGTACGATTCATAGTGTATGGTTGGCTTGATAAAAAATAAAACTGACTGATAAGAAAGACCTCCGATACGTGTCCGGACATTGCTTTGTTCCAGTATAGCAAACACACCCCCTTGCAAGGGGTGTGTTTGTGTCGACACAGTGGATATCTTCCGCCTATGACGAGGTGCCGAACTTTTCAGCGTAGAGCGCGATCGCCTGCTCGACGATACGCAGCGCCTCCTCGCGCCCCTTGTACCCATGCAGCTCGACGGGCGCCGGCTTGCCCTTGAGCGCTTTATAGGTCTCGAAAAAATGCTCGTACTCCTTCAGGTTGTGCTTGTTCAGGTCCGCAAGGTCCTGCACATCGTCCCATCGCTTATCTCCGGCGGGGACCGCGAGTATCTTCATATCGGAATCGCCATCGTCCACCATATCGAGCACGGCGACCGGTCTCACCGGCACCAAGATGCCCGGATGAAGCGGGAACGTGGTGAGTACGACCACATCGAGCGGATCGTTGTCGAGCCAGTAGGTTTGCGGCGCGAAACCGTAATCGAACGGGTACGGTGCCGCGGAATAGTTCGCGCGGTCAAGTGCGATCAGGCCCGTTTCCTTGTCGATCTCGTACTTGTTGTAAGAACCTTTGGGTATCTCGATGATCGCGTTGATGATCTTCGGCGCATCGTCGCCGAGTGAAACGCCATGCCACAGATTCATAGTACGTTTGAAAATTATTTGGTAACAACGTGTCCGCTACTTTCCCTCTTCGGTCTCAGAGGAAGAAGGTGCCGTATCGGCCTTACCCTCATCCGCCTCCTCGGTCGCTTCTGCCTCACTCACACCTTCCTCGACAACTTCGTCCACCTGTTCATCGACAAGTGCCTCCACTTCATCAATCGGGGTTACATCCTCATCGGACTCATCCGCAAAAGTCACTTCACCCTTGTTGTCACTCTCCACCATACTCTCCCCTGCGGTCGAATGGATATCGATCCGCCAGCCGGTAAGTTTTGCGGCGAGACGCACGTTCTGTCCTCCACGACCGATCGCAAGCGATTGTTGGTCCTCAGCAACCTCGACGACCGCACGACGCGCTTCCTCATCGATCACCACATCGAGCACCTTGGCCGGTGAAAGCGCATCCTCAACAAAATGCGCGGCTTCGGGCGACCACTCGATGATGTCGATCTTTTCGCCACCGAGCTCGCTCATTACGGTAGACACGCGCACACCACGCTGTCCCACAAGGGCACCGACCGGATCGATATGCTGATCGATCGCTCGGACGGCAACCTTCGAGCGACTTCCCGGCTCTCGCGCGATCGCCTTGATCTCGATCGCTCCGCTTCCGAGCTCCGGGGTCTCCTGCTCAAAGAGCTTCATAAGAAATCGCGGATGACTTCGCGACACCCGAAGCATGATCCCCTTCGGACCTTCTTCGACCGAGTAGAGGTATGCGCGAACGCGTTCACCCTGGCGAAATCGTTCTCCCGGGATCTGCTCCTCGTACGGCATGATCGCTTGCGCACGACCAAGGTCGAGCCAGATCGCACCGCGATCGACTCGCTGTACCGTTCCGGACACGATCTCCCCTTCATGACCCTCGTACTCGCCGAGTATGGAGACCTTTTCCGCTTCACGGATCTTCTGGATGATCGCCTGCTTCGCGGTCTGCGCCGCGATGCGCCCAAAATCCTCACGCGGCTCGAGCGGAAAGACCAGCTCGTCATCGACCGCCGCATCCTTCTTGATGCGACGTGCATCGGCAAGCAGTATGTGCTTTTCCGGGTCGAAGCGCGCGCGTTCATCCCCCTCTTCGGTGGGAGCTGCCGGGTCACGCTCCATGTCCGCATGATCCGCATCCTCCTCCCCCTCCGTCTCGACCGGAAACCAGACCCGTGTCTCATCCACCACGAACTTGACCTGGAAGAACTCGGTCTCCCCGGTCGAAATATCAAAACGCGCACGCACCACTTGACCCCGCTTGCCGTACTCTTTCTTGTACGCCGTTGCAAGGGCGGTACCGATCGCCTCTATCACACTCGCACGCGGAATACCTCGCTCTTCCTCAAGCTCGGCCAAGACCGAGTTGATCACCTTTAGATCGAACATACGTCTGCACTTACTTTGTAATATGAGACCCGCACCCCTTGGTGAAATCCTCCCAAATGCGCACGTCCCACGGATTGATAATCGCTTGACCGAAAGATAACTCCATTCTAACACGACAACGCCCCCGCTCGGGGGACGTTTCAGGATACCTACAGTATAGCATGCTGTTCGAAACAGTCAAGAAGCGACCGACCTACAACAATGACGTGGGTTATGGTATGGTTGCCCGCGGAGTGGTACATGTCGAAAAGCGGTTCTCTGACGGGAGAACGCAATGACAACATATTCGAGGGACGCAATAGTCCGAATCGCAAGAGAATTTGAAATAGATCCGAACCCCCATATCCTTGGAAGGAAGGATGTTCACTACAATATTTTGTGTAACTTCTTAAAATCCAAATATGGAAATAATGGCGAGCAAATAAGATCGTTCATGCAACGCTTGAAAGCATCACGGCATGGGCGAAAGGGAAAAAATGGTCAAGGTGACCAATAAGACAATTCGAGAGCATTTTCTACAGTATTAAATTAATTCAGAACCGCTTCCGAAACAACCTCTCCAGCCGGCTTCATGCCGGCTTTTTTCGTACTGTGGATTATGGACCCGCTCATGATCCCCACTTGTCCACAATCACCCCCCCTCGCCACCCGATCGGTGTCTGAAAAAATGGTACCATATACAAACACCTACACCGTATGTCCCGCCCACGCATCCTCACCCTCGTCCTGCGCACCGTCTTCCTGTGCGCCTGCCTCTTCCTCTCCGCGCACATCGGGGTGTCGGTCGCTTCGGGCAATGCGGCGCTCGACATCGACCAGTTGGGTGCGGGCGACCTGTTGGACATCATGCGCTCCGGTGTGAGCAAGTTCTACATCACGAACGATGGCAAGGTGGGTATCGCCACCACCACTCCCGCGTACGATCTCTCCGTCGCGGGCGACATCAACTTCACCGGTTCGTTGCTGCAGAACGGCTCTCCCCTTGCGGGCAGCAAGTGGACGACCGCAGGCAGTGACATCTACTACACCACGGGGAATGTGGGAGTGGGTACCACCTCCCCGTACAGCAAGCTCTCGGTCGCGGGCCAAGTGGTCGCACAGAACTACATTTCGACCTCGACGACCGCGACCAGCACGTTCGCCGGCCCGGTACTCCTTCGTGGCTCCTCCACTCCCGCCGGCTATGGCACCACCTCCACAAACGCGCTTCTCGAAGTGTATGGTGGCAGTATCGAAGCGAAATGCACCGGTGAATCCACGCCAAAAAGGGCAGTTTTATGATGGTGGGATTGCGTACGGCGTCACCGTCTCGGGTCGGTATGCGTATGTGGCGGACTGGGGCGACGGCCTCGAGATCATCGACATCAGCAACCCCGCAAACCCCGTACAGGTCGGGCAGTTTTATGACGGTGGGAATGCGTACGGCGTCACCGTCTCGGGTCGGTACGCGTATGTGGCGGACTGGGGCGACGGCCTCGAGATCATCGACATCAGCAACCCCGCAAACCCCGTACAGGTCGGGCAGTTTTATGACGGTGGGTTTGCGTCCGGCGTCACCGTCTCCGGCCGGTACGCGTACGTGGCGGACAATACCGCCGGCCTCCAGATCATCGACATCTCGAACCCCGCCTCCCCTACGTTTGTCGGCACCTACGACACGAGCGGCCTTGCCTACGGTGTCGCCGTCTCCGGCCGCTACGCGTACGTAGCGGACTATAGCTCCGGCCTCCAGGTCATCGACATCAACGGCTCCGAGTTCTCCTCCGTCCTTGCCGGCACCCTCGAAGCGACCACCCTCCACGCCTCCCAAGACCTCACGGTCGGCAACACCGCGAACATCCTCGGGGGTGCGAACATCGGTGAGAACGCGCTCGTAGGTGGTGCGCTCACGGTCACCGGCACCGCAAGCTCCACACTCCTTAGCGGCAGCCACACCGCACTTTCGGTACTCTCCGGAAGGGTCGGCATCGGCACCACCTCCCCGTGGCGAAAATTCTCGGTCACCGGCACGGTCGCATTCGACGGACTTGCCGCCGCCGCTTCCGGAAACCTGGTCGTCTGCATCAGATCCTCCACCAAACAGCTCTACCTGGGTAACGCC
>JAYRSE010000037.1:0-18840 GCA_041920275.1 Minisyncoccota bacterium
ACCACCACTTCGACGGGTTCAAGACCGAACATGCCACCGGTCACCCGCTGTGCCACCTCAAGTATGGTAAGCGGATGGTCGAAGTAGTAGTCACCCGCCTTTACTTGCGCAGTCTGCTCGACGAAACGAAGTATCGCTTCCATGGCAAAACGCGAACGCACAACCTGTGTCTCGTACAGTACAACCGCCGTATCATGGATCGTCGATCCTTCGGGAATGGTGATGATGGTACGCACCGGAAAGAACGAGGATGGGAGGTATATACCCACATACGCGTACGCGGAAGCAAGCAAGAATACGATCGTGACCGAACCCATGATCCTGACCGCACCGCGCTTCGTCCACAGGATGATCCCTCGCCACATCCTCCTGAAGGCGCGTACATGGTAGGTATCGATCGATTCGTCACTTTGCATATGAGATGTTTGCCGTTTCGATCAGTACGGAAGGTTCGCCGGTGCGCTCGACCGAGTCGAATCGATCCGTTGCATCGTCGGAGTCTTGGCAACCGAACCGGGTAGGTGGAATAAGGTTGCGAGCTCCGCACTGGTAATGACGAAATGCTTGAAACGATATGGTGCATGAAACCATGAACGCAAGCGGTACGCATCGATCGCCTTTAACTTCATACGGTTCTGACGCATATCATTGTAATCTTGCCACGGGTAATCGAGGGAGTTTTGGCCTCTCCCTGCAGGTCTGAGATTGTTGTAGCCGGGCGAGCTGAAGGGTTGCCACATGCCCATAATACCTGTCACATTGGTTCCGTCGTACTCCTCATGTTCCCCAATGTAGAGCACCCGAACGCCGACATCCCACGGGTAACTCGATTGCACATTTCGTTGGATCGATTTGATGGTCTGCTTCTGTTCGTCACTTAACGCCTTTCCCTTGCCGCCATCCGCAAAGACCACCGCATCCTCGGGACTCTCGCGTATCTTGGCAATAGCCTTACGAGCAAGATCTTTGTATGAACTTTTGTTGTATCCATAGCCGTAGGTAAAATCCTCGGGCTTGTGAGCGCGAGCGAGGATCTGCACCCACAGATACTCGCCTTTGCCCATCGACCCGAGAAACTCAAGGAGGTGGGTCATCGGGTCGGTCTTTTGTTCCTCCTTGGCGTTGGTGCTTTCAAGTGAGTAGTCGGTGAACGTTTTTATGGGAAGCCCCGGGGAATCGCCAAGCTCGTAGTCGGAACCGTACAGGTTATGCGACTCGAGCGAGAACGGAAACGTAAGCGCGTAATCATCCACAGGAACGATCTCGATGTCCGGATAGTGCGCATAGAACGAGCGCTCCACCAAACGCCGGAACGCCTTACGTGTCCACACGTAAAGGTGCACCCGCCCCTCCATGGAAACCATCTCGAACGAGTACCACAGGCGCACCTTGCCCGTCCACATGCGATCGATGAATGTACTCTCACCCCCTTTCACCCACAAACCGTCAAGCACCGCTTGCATGGAAACGGGTGACTTCATGATCTCTTGCGGAAGATGCAGCTCGAGGAGCACGCATTCTTGGTTCGCGATGAACTGGGCGCGAACGTATTTCATCCACACTCGCCAGAATATCACCGGCAACACGAACGGCGCCCAATAGATCGATGAGGCGAAGAAGAGGCCGACGAGGTGGAACGCGTCGCTGAAGAGATCGACCAGTGTCGTTTGAGACCCTGCCACCTGCGCCACTTGGGACATAAGTGCACCCATGGCCACCAGTATACCAGAGCATGGGTCAACCCACCCACTTATTCCATACACACCGCCCGCATACCACAAGGAGCGGTGCGAAGGGACCGCTCTATTTCGACTCGCGGATGAAGTAGCGTCCCTCGGTGTCACGCCCGAATCGAGCGGTATCCTGCAGATTGATAAATATCGTATTATCTTTCACGTACCGCTCCTTGCGAACCGCCTCGATCACTTCCTCGCGCGTGAGCGGCCCCTGGCGCCGAAGCATCTCCATGATCACTTCCCGTACCGGCCCCGCACTGTATCCCCACTCCTTAAGAGCATAAATACCCCTGCCGACCAGCACGAACCGTTCGTCCTTGATGAGTTCGTTGTGACAGGTCGCTTCGTGCGCATTGCGTTTGAAGATCTCGGCGATCGCATGCGCCACTTCACGAAAATGCATGGGGGAACCGTGGCGCTTGATGACCAGGTACGCGTAATCGCGCATACCTTTCACCCGCACGTTCGGACTATGCGCCCTTCCCCACTCGCCGAGCGGATTCTTGCCGATACTCTTCGAAAGGTTGAGCCACCGTTTGAGCACCTCCTCGTTCTTATACTCTTGATTGAGCTCTTGCAGCTCGCGGAGAAAGGCATCAATAAGCGTGGATTCTTCCACCAACTCGTCGTCCTCGAGCGCATCGTACAAACGGCGGAGAGAATTGTGCACCTTGTCTGCAATATCCGAGTTGATGTGCCATCGATGCCGGAACTCCTCGGTCTCTTTTTCACGTACGAACGCTTCTCCGAGCACCAGCAGGAAGTGGATATGATTCTGAACACTTCTATCTTTGTTGAGGTGCTCGAGCAGGTCTTCTTCCGCCACCATGACACCCATCTTCGTGATGATCTCACGCAATTCGTCAAATACCGCAGTCTCCTTGGTGTACTGGTCGGACTTGCGAATGGTCGCCAGTGCGTAATTCTCGATCTGCCGCACTCGCTCACGCGTAATGCCGTACTCTTGCCCGATCGCCTCGAGTGTGACGGGGGTCGTATTATCACCGAGTCCGTACCGTGCCGTGACAACGTGTCTTGCACGTTCGGGAAGTACGCCCAAAAGGCGTTTAACGACCATCTTCGGCTTGAAGGATATTTTTTCCGCCATAGACGCAAATGAGGTTTTCAAATAATGTTTTATTAAAATAATATGTGTGTGTCCGTCACCGACTTTTGTCGGCAGGCAGGTGACGCTCTTTCACCCGCTTCCTATTCCAAACACTACGTGATGTTATCAAAATAGCACAACGACACTGGTTCGTCAATGACTTTATTGCGCAAGTGGAAGGATGTGGTGCGGTGCACACCAAACTTTTTCATGGTTCAGCTAGATGACAAAGTTGATCAATCTGCCGGGTACCACGATCTCTTTCACCTGCTCCACCCCCTTCAAATGTTCGGCGACCCGTGGTAGCGCACGGGCCATGGTACAGAGCGTAGTCGAGTCCGTATCCTGTTCGACCCGGAACGATCCGCGCACCCTGCCGTTCACCTGGACCACTATCGTGACTTGCGCTTGCGCCAGTATACGCTCGTCGCACGCGGGCCACGCTTCACTGTGTACTGATGTTGAGTGACCGAGTGTTTCCCACAACTCCTCTGTAAGGTGCGGCGCAAAAGGAGCGAGTATGCGTATGAGGGATTCGTACGCGGATACGGGGATGGTATGTTCTTTTTCGAATGCATTGACCAATATCATCATCTGACTGATCGCGGTATTGAACTTGAACGCACGTATATCCTCTCCGACTTTTTTGATCGTTCGGTGAAGAAGTATCAACGCTTCGGGTGAAAGAACTGTCGTGGACGAGATATCATTCAAATCTCCCTCGCCATCGACAGTGACCTGTTCGCGCAGGTTCCACACACGCTCAAGAAAGCGCCGCACGCCCGCAATACCGCCAAGGTCCCACGGGTACTGACCGACCTCGTTGTAGGGACCAATGAAGGCGAGATAGGTCTTCACCGTATCGGCACCCACGCGGGCCACATGCTCGTCCGGGTCGATCACATTTCCCTTACTCTTGCTCATTTTTTGGCCATCCGGTCCGAGAATGAGACCTCGACTCATACGCTTTGTGTATGGCTCGCTCTCAGTCACCAAACCGATGTCGAAAAGTGCTTTGTAAAAAAAGCGTGAGTACAAAAGGTGCATGGTGGTGTGCTCAGCCCCGCCGGAGTAGCGGTCGACCGGCATCCATAGTTCTTGGAGCTCTTTTGAAGAGAATACGTCCGCATTGTGGGGGTCTAAGTAACGCAAGAAATACCACGAAGAGCAAACGAACGTGTCCATGGTGTCGACTTCAGGTGTCCATCCTTTGCCGAAGATCCGCTCGGTACGCTCACGAAGCTCCACACTCTTTGCGAGCGGCGCCTCCCCGGTCGGCGTGAAGTCAACGTCGTTCGGAAGCGTCCAGGGCAAATACTTTTCGGGCACGAGATGTACACCGCCTTCAGGATCGTAGACGATCGGTATGGGTGCGCCCCAGTAGCGCTGCCGCGAGAGCAGCCAATCGCGTAAGCGAAATTGTGTGGTCATTTTTCCGTCCGCATGTTTAACGATCTTTGCCCCGGCTTCTTCCGAATCAAGTCCGGAAAACTTTTCACACCCATGCAATGTTCCGTATTCCGTATACACCCCTTGTTCAGACATTCGGTGTACCTCGGACCGTGACTGAGAAGCACTTACGCCATTCGGTGCAATTACGAACCGCACCGGCAGCTGGTATCTGTGTGCAAACTCCCAGTCTCGCTCATCATGCGCCGGGACCGCCATCACGGCACCGGTACCATACGACGCAAGCACATAGTCAGCGATCCATACGGGAACTTCTTCACCGTTTGCGGGATTCACCGCCTTCACACCCTTCAGTTCGACACCGGTCTTCTCCTTTCCCTCCTTGCGTTCAAGCTCCTTCTTCGCCTTCGTTGCTTCAATGTACGCCAACACCTCGTCCCAATTTGAGATGACATTTTTAAGTTCGGTGACGAGCGAATGCTCCGGCGCAAGCACGACGTAGGTCACTCCATAGAGCGTGTCCGGCCGTGTCGTAAATACCTGCACGGTCTTTCGGTCAATCGTATCATCCACATCGCTACCTGCACCGGTGATCGCAAAATCCAACAGCGCACCCTCGCTCTTCCCTATCCACTCACGCTGTGCTTGCTTTATCTCCTCCGGCCAGTCGAGGGCATCGAGATCGACGAGCAGCCGTTCTGCATAGTCGGTGATCCTGAAATACCACTGCGCGAGCTCTTTCTGCAAGACCGCCGTGCCGCACCGCTCACATGACCCGCTTGTGATCTGCTCGTTCGCGAGTACCGTTTTGCATGAATCGCACCATGGTACCGTACCGTCTTTCTTATACGCAAGGCCTTTTTCATACAGTTTCCCGAAAAGCCATTGCGTCCACCGGTAATACTCCGGCTCGCAGGTCACCACCTTGCGCGACCAGTCGAAACTGTTGCCCATGCTTTTGAGCTGCCGAGTCATGAAGTCGATATTGTCATGTGTCCACTTGCGCGGATCGAGGCCTCGTTTGATCGCCGCATTCTCCGCAGGCAGACCGAACGCATCGAATCCGATCGGGTAGAGCACATTCTTACCGTTCATACGCAGATATCGCGCGTACATGTCGGGCACCGCAAATGCGTACCAATGGCCGATATGGAGATTGCCCGACGGGTACGGAAACTCGACGAGCAGGTATTCGTTCTCTTTGCCGACAACGCTATCCGGAGTGTCGTACAGCTTTGTTTCGGCCCACTTCTGTTGCCATTTCGATTCGATGACAGCGTGATCGTATGTCTTCATATGGTTCCGAGTATGCGGTAATATAAGTACAGGCATGATACCCCGAATACGGAAACCGTCAAAACGGCTGCCGGCTTTTGCTCCGCCACTGCGACCCTTGCGACCACACACCTTCATTTCGCGCATTAGAAGATCATTACCACTCATATTATCTACAGTATGCATCAAAAGAACAATCGGCATCTATTCTTCGATATGGACGGCACGGTCACCCGCAGCCGTTCCAAGATCACACAAGAGATGAAGGACTTACTCACCTCGCTTCCACAGGACGTCATTATCGTATCCGGAGCGAATGCGCAGCAGATGGTTTTTCAAATGGATGGTACGCCCTGCTACATGCTCTGTCAGAACGGCAACCACGCACTTCACGGCGACCAAGAGCTCTGGAGGGATGACCTTACACCCCAAGAAACGGCGGAGATCGAAGCGCATATCGCCTCGCTCCCTCGCACATGGGACGTGCCAGACCCGAACGATCTGGTGGAACACCGTGGAAGTCAGGTGAGCTTCAGCGTGTACGGCCACCACGCATCGGTAGCGGAGAAAGAGCGGTTCGACCCGGACCAAGCGAAGCGCAAAGCCATGCTTGCCGCCTCGCCACTCGTCTCCGAAACGGTCGAAGTGAAGATCGCGGGCACATGTACGCTCGACTACTTCCGCAAAGGACGCAACAAGGGCTACAACGTAGCGCGCCTCATCGAACAGATGGGATGGAACACGGATGAGTGCCTGTATTTCGGAGACGCCATATACCCGGGTGGCAACGACGAGACGGTGATCGGCATCATCGAGACCGTCGGAGTGATCGATCCGCAGGACACCTACGTAAAATTGCGTAATTTAAAATCTGTGGTATAATTGCATCAGGCTTTTCAATAACACGGGGGTTTGTCTGTGTGCAAAAAACTGAAAGCGCGAGTTGCCGATGCGGTCATGTGGCTGTCGTCCCTTGAAGACGACCGCGTACGTGATGCCGAATCTGACAATGAAAATAAATGTAAAACGGCGACACTGGTCACCGCGTTAAATGTATGTATTCCTCAGCTCGTTTCGCTGAACCAAAGCGGCAGCAATATACTGTACGGTACCGAAGCACGAGTGGTTGGCGATCTCAAACGTGCCTACGGCACATACGTCGAGACACACCGCGGCTCGAGCGCAACGAGAGATGAGCGGAAGCGAACGGCTGAGAAACTGGCGTACTGCATCAGCGAAGCCGCCGAGACGTTCCACCGACTTGCGTGCGAAGACCAATGATAAGCGTCGGCGACCGATCTCAGGTCGCCGACGCTCTCTCGTTACAGATTTTACTCAACACACACTGTCATCATACCTTCGTAAACGTGTTTTCTTTTAGTGTATCAGGAATTCGATCACATCGCCGTCATGCACCATGTACTCCTTACCCTCCGTGCGTAGGAGGCCTTTCTCACGCACCGCGGCGTACCTGCCCTCACGCAACAGGTCGTCACAGTGCACCACTTCGGCTCGAATGAATTTCTCACGAAAGTCGGTGTGTATCGCCGCACCCGCCTCAGGCGCAGCGGAGCCGGTGCGTATGGTCCACGCACGGGTCTCATCCTCACCGGTGGTGAAAAAGGTCATGAGTCCGAGCATGCGATAGCCGGTGCGTATGAGATCGTCCACCCCATTGTCCAACACACCGTACTCTTGCCTGAACATGTCTCTGTCTTCATGCGCGAGCTCGCGAAGCTCTCCTTCGACGCTCGCGTCCACGAACACGTACGGAGATCCGCTCGTCTCGAGGTATGAACGGAGAACATACCAACGCTCATCGTTCTGCTCATCGAAGTTGTACCCGCCCGCTTTCTTGTTGAGCACGTACATGATCGGCTTTACCGTGAGCAGATTGAGAAGCTTCCACCATCGCTCGACCTCCGTAGACACCGTACCCGAACACGAGGAAAGCAAGCGTCCCTCTTCAAGTACGGTCCGAGCCGCTTCAAGTGCCGCACGCTCGGCAAGCGCACCTTTGTCGCCACGCTTCGCGTCACGCTCGACACTGCCCAAACGCTTCGAAACCGTTTCGAGGTCCGCAAGCACCAGCTCCAAATTGATCACCTCGATATCGCGCATCGGGTCGACCGCGCCATGCACGTGGGTGATGTTCGTATCGTCGAACAAACGTACCACCTCCGCGATGGCATCGGTCTCGCGAATATTCGCGAGGAACTTGTTCCCCAGCCCCTCACCCTCGCTTGCCCCCTTCACCAGACCCGCGATATCGACGAACTCCACGATCGCAGGAATCGTCTTTTTGCTGTGCGAGAGTTCGCTCAAGCGCCCAAGACGCGGGTCGGGCACCGCAACGACACCCACCGCCGGATCAATCGTGCAAAAGGGATAATTCTCCGCCGGCACCGCCTTTTCGGTGAGCGCGTTGAAAAGGGTCGATTTGCCGACATTGGGGAGACCGACGATGCCTATTGAAAGTGACATACGCTGGAATGGTAGCAGGAATCAGGAAACAATGCGAGCGACATGCGTTGAGCGAAAGCGACCGATCCTTTGCGGTACACCCAACACAGACCTCGCGAGCGAGCAACCTTTGAAAGTAATTCCATACCACCCTCACCGTGTGTCACGTGCATTCGCAAGGCACTCCGCAAGCTCTGTCGTCTTCGTCCATCCGCATACGCCGTTCGCTTGCCGCTCACAGGTAGCGTCTCGGTAACAAGCATACTCTTCTCTCCATTCACAGGTTGTCATCACACTCGGATCATCAGTACACATTTGACCACTACACCCACCACGTTGGCATTCACCCCGCACGATGGGTTCATCGGGTTCGACCGGAGCGGGTTCCTGCCCGATACCGGGCTCGGGTTTCTCCGAAGGTACGGGGTCGGACGGTGGTTCGAGAGCGGAAACATCCCGCACCACGATCGAATCGACCTTCCACCTCCCCTCCTCCGCCACGAGATGAACGGCCCGCAATGTACGCCCGCTCGCATAGTTTAGACCCACCACCAGTGTCACCTTCGCCTCTCCGCCGATCTCGAGATCTTCCACACTGATCCCTTGTTCCGGCACGCGTTCGATGCCGGAAAAAGTCGCGATATCGAGCGAGATGGTTTCGAGTGAAGTGCGCATCTTTGCCTCCTTACTCAACGAGCCATATAAACGTTGTACAACGAGCGGATCATCCGTTCCCGACAGAAGGACCATCACATCTTGCATGAACATGAATGCCGTCATCTCGGCCGACTCCGCATCCAACACCACACCCTCATCGCCGTGCTTCACTTTTTCAAAATCGGAACGTGGGACCGACACCAACCACAACAGGCCTGCCGCAACGGCAAGGAACGATGCCACCGTTAGTGCAAGAATTTGTTTGGAAGACATGGGTTGCTGTCACTTACGATCGAGTGGTCGGGGTATGACGGACCCGTGTGCACTCGGGGTTTTTTAAAAAAACACGCATGGTCCGAAACTACGCGGAAAGCGCCTCTCGCAGCTCCTTCTGGTACTTCTTGCCCACCTCCATCATCGCGAGCATTTGGTCCTTGCCCTCCTTCTTGATCTTGTGCTCGACCTCCTTGCTCATCTTCATAAAGAGGTCGGGGTTATTCTCCAAAAGCTTCATGATCATATCGCGCTGCTGCTGCGGCATGTCCTTGAGCTGACGCTCGGCGACTTTTTTAACCAAGAAATCTTTGATACCCATGGAATATGCGGATTATGACAATGCGCCCAGTGTACCACAAGCGACACAGGCACACTCCGCCATACGTATTGACAATGTCAATTTTTAAGTGTACAATATACTATTACCACACATTAGCGGTTCGTCTAATTATTTTTCTCACCATGTCCGGCATCCGATCCACTCTCTCTTCTTGGTACGCCCACGGCCTTCGCCACCCGCGCAAGAGCCTTGTCGCCATCGCGATATTGCTCGGATCTCTCTTTCTCACACTCACCGCGGGCGACACTGCAGAAGCGCCTTCGTCGGAGCAACCCTCCGAGCAAGTGGTAACCTTGGTCAGCGTTGCTGAAGCATCTGCGGAAGACCGCTCCCTTTCGCTCACCGGAGAGGTGCGCAGTGTTTCTCAAGCGGAACTGCGCACCCGCAAGTCGGGCACAGTCACCGCAGTGCATGCACGTGCGGGTGAGTACGTGCAGGCGGGGGTCATACTCGCGGAAATAGACAACGCCGGTGAACGAGCCGCGGTCCTTTCCGCACAGGGCGCCCTTGCGGCCGCACAAGCGCAGCTTGACCGCGTGCGTGCGGGCGACCGCGCAGAGGACAAAGCGAGTACGGCGAGCCAGTCGGAAAGTGCCGCATCCGCACTTCTAAACGCCCAAGACCGCGCACGTACGACGTACTCACAAAGCTACACACTCGCGCACGACGCAGTGTTCGCACAAGCGGACGACTTCTTCTCGAACCCCTACACCGTCGCGCCAAGCTTCCGCGTGCGCTCTGCCTCATATGATGAACGCAAGACGCTCGAAAAGGAACGTGTCGCGATCGGCGCTCTTCTCGAGAAATGGAAAGAAAAATCGCAAATGCCGATCGCAGACGATCAACTTATCTCACGACTTACCGAAGCGGAGCGTGATCTCGGCCGCATCAAGGTCTTTCTTGACAACATCAGTTTGTACGTATCCGAACAGGAGCTTTCGGACGATCTCACGAGTGGCGAAAAGGCGGCGGAAGAAGGGGCGATACTCGGTGCTCGTACCGCCGTAGATTCGGCACGCACCGCAGTGAACGGTGCACGTGCGGGTATCACAAGCGCACAGAGCGCAGCGGAGGTCACACGGCTTGCGGAACAAAAAACGACCGCCGGTGCTCGCGTCGAAGATGTTCGCATAGCGGAAGCGGGCGTTCTGCAAGCTCGTGGCGCCTTGCAGAGCGCGCAGGCCGCGTTCGAGAACAGCATCATCCGCACACCGATAGCGGGTACCGTAACGACCCTGAACATCTCCCGAGGTGACTTCGTTTCCTCCATGGTCGTTGCCGCGATCGTTGCGAACGAAAAAGCCCTCGAGGTCGAGCTGTTCGTGAGTGAGAACACACGGGCACGCATCGAAGCGGGCCAGCCGGTGCTCGTGGGTGGTACTCATGCGGGAGTGATCACCGGTGTCGCGCCGGGACTTGATCCGGAAACAAAGAAAGCCCGTGTCACGGTGGGTGTATCATCCGACGCACCGCTTACGAACGGCTCGTATGTGGATGTGACCCTTATGAACTCGACATCGTCCACCACGACGAGAGGCGCGAGTACGGACGGGTATCTCATTCCACTCTCCGCCATCAAAGTACTCCCCGACGGTCTTGCGGTCTTTACGGTTGGTGAAGACGAAACCCTTCTGGCTCACGCGATACAAGAAGGCACCATAACGGGCGACCGTATGCTGGTACGTGACATCGCTCCCGAGCTCCGCATCGTTATCGATGTGCGCGGACTGCAAGAGGGCGACCGTGTCAGCGTGACACGATAACTCACACCACGGAACACCATGCATGCACTCTGGAACCACCTGCTCGACCGTCGCGGTCTCACCTGGCTTATCATCGTAAGTAGTGTGCTGTACGGCGCATACTCGCTTACCGCAATGCGACAAGAGTCCGCTCCCGAGGTACAGGTGCCATTCGCGATCATCACGACCGTTTTTCCGGGCGCATCGCCCGAAGATGTCGAACGTCTCGTGACGAACGACATCGAGAATGCGGTGGGAAACATCGAGAACATCAAAGCGCTCACCTCGACCTCGCGAGAGAGCCTTTCATCAGTCGCGGTCGAGTTCCGTGCCGATGCGGACATGGACGCTTCGCTCCAGGATGTCCGCGACAGCGTGGAGAAAGTGCGCGGAGAACTGCCGGACGATGCGTCCGACCCGCTCGTAAGCGACATCAATTTTGCGGATCAGCCGGTCATTATCGCAGCGGTCTCAAGCGACCTCACGCCCGCAGACCTCAAACGCTTCGCGGACGACATCAAAGACCGTATCGAGCAGCTCCCCGGTGTCGCCCGTGCGGAGGTATCGGGCGTACGCGACCCCGAGGTTACCGTTATCGTACGCAAAGAAGCACTTCTTTCCTTCGGACTCTCGCTCGATGAGGTGACACGCGCGATCGCACTCCAGAACACCACCCTGCCGATCGGCGCTTTGGAAACGAACGGGATAGACTACACCCTTTCACTTGCAAGCGACATCACCGACCCCGACGAGATCGCTTCCCTTCCCATCTCGACCCGTGACGGCAGAACCGTATCTCTTTCCGACATCGCGTTCGTGGCTTCAGGTGTGGAGGAACCCACCACCCTTTCGCGCGTACAGGTCGGCGACGCGCCCGCCGAGCAAGCGGTCACGTTTACGGTCTACAAACAGCGTGGTTCCGACGTGACCACGATCACCGACGAAGTGCGAGCACTTATCGAGAAGATCGACCGTGAGAGCGACACCGTAACGGCCTACATCTCTTATGATGCAGGCGCCGACATTCGCCGGGACCTGCGCGAACTCACCCGCACCGGCCTTGAGGCGGTACTGCTCGTGATGATCGCGCTTTTTGCGACCCTCGGGTGGCGCGAAGCGATCGTGGCCGGAGTTTCCATCCCGCTTTCCATACTGGTTGCGTTCATCGCACTCAATGAGAGTGGTAACACCCTCAACTTCATTTCGCTCTTTTCGCTCATACTCTCGATCGGCATCCTGGTCGACTCTGCGATCGTTATCACCGAGGCGATCCATGTGAACATCCGCAAAGGAAACTCGAACATGAAAGCGGCACGCATGGCGATCCACGAGTACAGCGCCCCGCTCATCGCGGGCACCATGACGACCGTTGCCGTCTTTCTGCCGCTCTTTACCATATCCGGTGTCACCGGAGAGTTCATCAAGAGCATACCCTTTACGGTGATATTCGTCCTGCTCGGCTCGATCATCGTCGCACTCGGCATGACCCCGATCATCGCGACCGTGTTCCTCAAGGAACGCGCCTCGTCTCCGCTTGAAGAACGACAGGAACGGTACACGGAAGCCATATGCGCATGGTATCGCACGAACATCGTACGCTTCATCGACAACCGCACGAACAAACGCCGCTTCGTGTGGAGCATGGCTGCACTTTTCGCACTATCGATCGTACTCCCCATGCTCGGTATCGTACGCGCACAATTCTTCCCGCGCTCCGATGTTGATTATGTGTACCTTGAGATCGAGGAGGTCCAGGGGACGCCGCTTGCCCGCACCGACCTTTCCGTCCGTGCCGTGGAAGACGCCCTCTACGACATACCGGAGATAGAATCTTTCACGACAACGGTCGGTCGTGGTTCGTCATTCAGTGACAACGCGCAGAGCGGGTCCCGCTTTGCGAGCATCAACGTGAACCTTGCAAAAGATCGCGAGCGTTCAAGCGCCGAAGTGCTGGCCGCGATCGAGTCGCGCGTTGCGGAGTTTCGCACCTTCACCGTACGGGTGTCGGAACCCAGTAGCGGCCCTCCATCCGGCGCACCGATCAAGATCACGTTCTCGGGCGATGATATGGCCGAGCTCAAAAAAGCCGCAGCGCGTGCACGCGACATACTCGGCGAAATATCCGGCACCCGCGATGTTCGGTCGAGCGTCGAAGCGGACGCATCCGAACTGGTGCTTTCGATCGATCGCACGCGTGCTGCCGAGCTCGGACTTTCGCCACTCACGATCGCGCAGACCTTGCGGACCGCAGTGCACGGCACTGAAGCGACCACCATTACGAAAGGGTCGGACGAGATCCGTGTGGTGGTCAAGGTGGACTTGAACCCGTCGTTCGTGACACCGGGCGATACCAACACCGCCACGATCGATGCATTGCGCGAGCTTCCCATACCATCCAAGAACGGGACCATACTTCTCGGCTCGGTGCTCGACGCGTCGCTCGGAAGTGGCAACGACGTGATCGAGCACGACGATCGCACCCGCATCGTCACGGTCACCGCCTCCATCGCCGAAGGATCGTTCGCGACCGAAGTGTCCGCCGAGTTCAGCAAGCGCGCCGAGGCGGAGCTTGCACTGCCCGCAGGTATACGCATGGCGGTGGGTGGTGAGAACGAGGACGTCGATCAGTCGTTCCGCGACATGTTCCGCGCACTTGCGCTCGGTATGCTTCTTGTGTTCGTCATACTCATCATCGAATTCAATCGCTATCGACACGCGCTTTTCGTACTCTCGGTGGTGCCGCTTTCGCTCATCGGCGTCATCGCGGGACTCTTCTTCACCGATCAGCCGATATCGTTTCCGGCCATGCTCGGCTTCATCGCCCTTGCGGGTGTCGTAGTGAACCATGCGATCATCCTCGTCGACGTGTTCAATCGTTTGCGAGAAGAACATCCGCACATGAGCACGCGCAGTATCGTGATCGAAGGTGGCGCGATACGTCTGCGCCCCATTCTCCTTACGAAAGTGACCGCGATCATCGGCCTTGTGCCACTCCTGTTCGCTTCGGACATATGGATGCCGATCGCGGTCGCAATGATCTTCGGCCTGGCGTTCACCGGTGTCATCACCTTGATATTCCTACCCATTCTATACCTCAAGTTCTGCAAGGCGCCCTTTGAGACCGTGGGCACGCACCGTGCGCCCGAGCGTTCGGGAGGCGAAGATGTTGACGATACCCGCTCCATGGCACATATCGGCGCAGTGCTCAAGGAGCGCTACGAAGTGAGTGGTCTGCTCGAGCACCACCTCGAACGCACACGGAAGGACGCGACGCCTTCCAATGTGCGCCCACACCCCACCCTTGCGCGCATCGCGGGTATCGCGCTCGCCGTACTGTTTTTCCCCGCCGGCACGAGCCATGCGTTCACCTACGACCAGACAAACATCGACCGCACGTACCACGAAGCACCCCGATCGTTCGAGTTTGCACCCGACGGTTCCGCCTCTGGTGAGACCGTCTCGGGCATACCGTTCCGTCAGTACCGTGTCACAAACAGCGCCGAGGTGCGCCTCCACCGCTTCGAAGTGGGGCTCGCGTTCTGGTACGTTTCCGACCGCGGCATCATACGCGCCGAAAACGACCTTGCGGCTCTCTCTATCTACCTCGCCCGCGCATAGCAACGTCACACGAGCGAACACACGCCACCACACATGGGTGCCGAGCATCCTTCGTCCCGAGCAGACGCCGCTTCGCCGTACGGTTGAAGCAATCGTGCGGTTGTGTCCTGAGAGCGAAACGCCATGCGCCACCCACTTCAAAGAGAGCGTGCGCACCACCGAATCGAAACCGGCAGACCACAGCTACTCTCCCTGTAACATGCCTTTGGCCTCGCGCGCGCCCTTCAAAAAGTCATGCTCGCGCTTCTGCTTCTGCACCCGAAGCGCCTGCAGTACATCGTCCTTGACCTTGTCGATCGCTTTTTCGAACGTTGGCTCTATCTTGCTCACGCGCACCACCTCGCCACCCGCTTCGAGTGTCACTTCCGCGTAGCATACATCGCCACTCTGATGGTGTGCATCATGGCGAAACTCCACATTGCACACCGCACCCTCGAGGTCCTTTCCGTGCAGCAACTTTCCGAACGACTCAACCTTTTCCTCGGCGTATGCCCGCAGCACCGTATCGGGCTCGGTCTCCGTAAACTTGAAATTGATCTTCATACTTTCTCACGGTTACCTAGTAAAAACAACTTCATGCATGAGGTCGCTCCTTTCACCATATGCAGATCTTCGGGCCGCACCCCGAGTGCCTGCGCAAGGAGGATTCGTACTCGCTCGTTCGCCAGTCCCCGTTCCGCTTTCTCGCGCACTCGAACCGCATACACCCCCTCCTCCACCTCTTCCATACGTTCCTTACGTGCTCCCGCTTTCACCCGTACCCGTACGTAACGTTCGACCATAGCTACACACGCTTCTTCAGATACGCAATGATATCCTCCGACTCGTACATCGCGGTACCTGAAGACGTGTCAACAAAGAACGGTACCTGCATCATGCCCCCTCGATCCAAGAGTTCCGCTCGGTTCACCGGTTCCATCACGTTGCGCGCTTCAAACGGAAGGTCGTGCTCGCGAAGGAACGCTTCCACCTTCTTACAGTAGGGACAAATGGGGGACGTAAAGAGGATGTACATGGTTTGGAAAAAAGTAATTACTCACCGTGCGGTGCGCGCATATCGTCCCATGAGCGTTGCGCTCTCGAGCACGTGACCGGCGATCGCTCGCAGCACCTCGTCCTTCGTCGCTCCTTCGGGCAGCCTGAGCACCGTGTCGAGCGCGTACACGTGGAAAAGGTAGCGATGCTCTCCGTTCGGGGGGCACGGACCGCCGTAGCCGGTTCCGCCCCAACTGTTCGCACCGCCCGTCCCTTCCGGTTCATCCCCCTCTCCCATATACACTTCCTCTGCGGGAATATCGTAGACCACCCAATGGTCCCAAGTACTCCCGGGAGCGTCCGGATCATCCATCACGAGCACGAGCGACACGGCACCTTCCGGCACCTCCTCAACAACAAGCGGTGGAGACATATTCTCTCCGTCGCAGGTATACTTGCTCGGTATCAACTCTTCATGCGCAAATGCGGGAGAACGTACTTTCATGGTGGTGGTACTGTTACCGACGTATTCAAGCGACAGCGTGTACGGATCGGATGCGACGGGGGCATCGTGCCACTCGAGGGTAAGCCAAAGTCCCGCGAACAGCACCGCATACCCGACCCCCTGCAGGATCCACGCGGTCCTCATAAGCGTAAGTATACTCCTTTGTGCACACAAGACCATAGTTGCATTTCAAACACATATAGGTACAATGTACGTGTCCGCCGTTGGGGCGGCTGTACGTTGGTATATTCATATTCCGCGGTAGCTCAGTTGGTAGAGCGGTCGGCTGTAACACTGGACGGAAGTCCAAAATAGCAGCCTCGTCTGGAAACAGACGAGTGCACAACGAGGTGAATTGTCTGGAAACCCTACCCTTTCTCGCAGAGGGAAAGCCGAGGGCGATCAGCAGCCAAATCATCACGGTTTCGTGATGGAAGGTTCAGAGACTATCCCGCTTGCATCTTTGTAAGATACAAAGAGAGGGAGTAGCGAGGCTCAGAGGGCCTTGCGAAGCGCCTCGCACCGTCGAACATGATGCCGATAGGCACCATGTGCCGGTGATGATATAGTCCATCCCCTTCAGTAATGTCGGGACACGATGTAACCGATTGGTCGTAGGTTCGAGCCCTACCCGCGGAGCTAGAGCCAGTTAGGCCCCGAAGCGACAGCTTTGGGGTCTTACTGGTTCTTTCAGCGGGCAGGGCTCGAAAAGCGCAGGCCGCGAAGCCGAAACCGTAGCGAAGCGAAGGTGGCGTAGGCCGAGCTGGGGTCGAGAGTGCTTAGGATTTGAGGAGCTTGCGACAAAAATCCTTAGCAACTCGTGACCGAGCCCTGCCCGCGGAGCAAGTTGAAAGCGCGCCCACAAGGCGCGTTTTCAAATTGCTCCGTGGGAGCACGGTGCCTGCGCACCGTGCGTCAGGGCTCGAACGCCGGAGTCATGTTTTGTGAGCGCACGAACAAAACAGACGAGGCGGTGCCCAGACAAACTTTTCCGCAGAAAAGTTTAGTCGAGGGAGAGACCCCTGCCCGCGGAGCAAAAAGGTATCGGGGTCAGACACCTTTTTAAATCAAAGTGTGTGTTCTTATTTCCTCGGTCTTCCCTGCTCCATGGCAGTGTCATGAAGAAATGCTAATGCAAGTCTACGATGGAGGGTTTCGTAGCAGATTCATTCCCTGTTCTGTTTTTCACCCAATATACGGACCGTTGCGGGCAGACCCTGTTTGATAATGGAAAGATCTTGTTGCGCATAGTCATTGCCGGTAAGGTCGAGTACTTCCAGCTCTTTCAGATTCCCCAGCTCGTACGGCAATCCGGTGAGCTTGTTGTACGAAAGATCCAGATACCGAAGTTTGCTGAGCTGCCCCACTTCCGCCGGCACACCGGTAAAGGAATTATGCGATAGGTCGAGGCGCTCGAGGTTCTTGAGATGTCGCACCTCCGCAGGAAGTGCACCCGTGAACCGGTTTCCGGAAAGATCGAGCTCGACAAGCTCGGTGCGAGCGAAGATATCCATTGGCACGTCGGAAAGCCCTCCGTCCGAAAGGTCGAGCACTGCTCCGGTTCCGATGCGTGCGACGGGTGCTTGCACCTCGGGAGCAGGTACCTGTTCTTGCGGCTCAGTCTCCTCAAGCGGAACGCGACCTTCATGGTTCCCCGCCATGTATAGATAAAGCGCACCGCCAAGCGTCACGAGCGCAAACACCAACAATAATGCGTACCGCATACCGCCATCGTAGCACGGCAACGGTGCATGTGGAAATGCGATTCCGGGAAAGGGGTAATGTATTTTTGTCCGATGACCCACCGTTTCCTCCACGACTCACTGAACTTAAAACTCCTGACCATTTAATTCCCTTCCATTTCATTATTTGCAAAAATCAGCCCGCACGCGGTGATGCGTACGGACTGGAAAGTGAGACCTATGCGTATCTCAGGCCAGTCGCTCAAACGAAGTCGTTTCGCTTCTCGAACGATAGCCGAGCGAAACATACAACGCACGCGCTTGGGTCCGCAAGGGATTGCTCGTGAGAACAAAACGATGAGCATTGTATTTGAGCACCCCCAAACGGTGCGCTTCCCGCATGAGCTCCCGAGCAACACCGCGACCGCGCCATTCGGGCAGAACGACCAGATCATCGATCACACACTCGATCGCATCATTTCGCAATCTACGCATAACGCGAACCGTGCCGATGACATCATCTAGCGAGTCGTACGCGAGGAGTAATAGGTACTCGGGGTGTTTTAATATCTCCTCGACGAGATTGCGTTGCACATGCCGATCAGGACTGAGCACATGCACTACATTCACATACTGAACGAAACCCCGATCACTCAGCCGAGTCACCAATCGTACCGTGAAAGTTGACACAATATCTCCTGTTCAGTAATTGAAAGCGGGGACTATATCCAAGGCACACTATACATCCTTTTGCACTACACACAACTCACAAACCGACACTGAGCAAGCATCGCGAACGAATGTGAGCGGCCAATATTATGAGGTGTTGCGTACAGTGAGCGGACGCTAAAGCAACCAAGGATACGAGGAGGAATCCTCGGGTCGCCGCGAATATGGAGAAAAGGGGTCGGTACCACGCGTGTCCCGTTTAAAATCAGCATCTCTGAAACCGCGCCCTAGTAGCGCGGTCTTTTTTCTTTGTGCGATTTTTCGACTTGAGAAGAAATTGACCATTTTGGGGGATACTGGAGGGTACTATCGGACTAACCATTG